>CAZLGN010000081.1:0-8505 GCA_964558865.1 uncultured Methylomagnum sp. | reverse complement strand
TGGATTCATTAGCAATGCTTTGTTTGTTTTCGTAATCAGCACAAATCCTTACAACGTCAAAAGGTTCAACAGGTTCGAGACTATTTGTTATAGCGCGTGGATTTGATACTTTGCCACCGACGCGCCACCAAGTCTTGAATAAATGCGCTCGCTCTGCTGGTACGCACGGCATAAACCACGCCTGCGCCCAAGCTGCATTTTCTTTGACATTTACTAGGTGAATGCCGTTGTTGTTGAATTGCGTGAATATCCAGTCAAGCAACGCGGGTAATTGTTGCCGCCTGTATTCAACGGGCATCAATACTCGATACTTCCACAAGTCAGGCGCGTTGCTGTGGCTGGTGTACATAAAGTGGTCGATGTTCAAGTGATTCAGCATCATGTGGACGTACTGGGGATTTTCGGCACCTGCTACGATTTCACCATCAACTAACCGTGAATCGCCGTCTAACATCAATAGCGACGCGGTATCGCTTACCGTTGAATTGCCGCGCCTAGTTCCTGCACAGCGTAAGAAATAACCTGCGTTGAGTTTGTTAGCATTGATTTTAGGCGCGTAAAACTCGCGGCATAGCTGGGGGAATGTTGGTTGCCACAAAGCAAGCTCGGTTAATTTGATATGACCTGTTTGTCGTGAAAGATTGAGATTCATTTGAAGTCTCCAATTGCCGCGCTATCGCAATAACAACGCGGCTCATATTGGTTAATTGGTTGTTGATTCGATAACAGGTGCGGTCAATGACTTCGCCAATTCCTGCAATAGTGCTTTTATCGCTGCAATAGAGCCGCTCAAATCATCGTTGACCAAGCGAAACGTTACCGTAACGCTGGTGGTGTTATTCGCCATTACATTTGCCTTCAAACTCTGCAAGACCACTTAGAAATTCCTCGGCATCGAACTCGCCAGTTTGGTCAAGGTGAAGTTCAAAGTAATGTGCGAAGTCTGTTAACACCTGCTCTTTGCGTTCAATAACTTGCATTACAGCATCGGTGCTATTGTGTGCGGCTTGAAGCGCATAACAACAGACGGTAAGGTCAGCATCAAGACAAACTGATTGAACGCTGGCAATCGCGCAAAGTGCTTCGCCTAAGTCGTTTTTAATGTCGTTCATGCGGCTAACTCCGCGCCACCAGTGCGAATTGATTGAAGGTAGGCATCGAGGTCTTCCCTCATAATGCCAATACGTCTTGGTGATAACTGAACTTTTGCGATGAGTCCTTTTTTGATGAGAGTGTCCAAGCTATTGATGCTAATGCCGATAGCTGACGAGGCTTGTTCGCGGTTGAGTACATTGGTTTGCATTTTTAAATCCTTTGTTGAGGTTGTTGGTACGGCTTCATTCTCCCAACAAGCATCGGGCAGTGATTTTAAGGTGAATTAAAAAGACTTTATTTCAGGCAAAAAAAAGCCCGACACCTGAGCATCGGGGCAGATTCTTATTTTTGGCTGTACTCTTTGATATAGGCTCTAATGTCCTGAACCTCTTGAATCACGCTGTCTATCGCCAAGTAAATGAAATTATTGCAAAGCGTTGAAGATGCGTAGCGGTGTCTAAAATCGGGGTGTATTACATTTTTTTTCATGGTTACTCTCAAAGTGTAGTAACCGCGTGCGGGGATAGTTGGGCAACTGATATAATTATCTGCCTTCTCGAGCCGTTACTGCGGTCTTGGGTTAATCGCGTCTGGTGGTAGAAACACCAGCGCGAAGGTTTATCGCGCCATCATCGGCGCAAATTCAGTTAAAAATAGGCTTTCATTACAAGCGACAACACGCCACCAAGTAAGATTCCCATCATCCATTTGATAACAGCTAAGTCGGTAAATATCGGCGCAAGTCTCATATCAAGGTAGCTTTTAGTTACTAATTCTTCGTGTGACTTTACGATTGATTTAACAATCGCTTCCGCCTGTTCCTGTGCAATGCCTGACTGCCTTAGAATTCCAGTCAGCTCTAACGTATCGAACGTGACGGCGGTCATTGTTGCGCCTGTTGATTAGGCTGCATTCTGTAAGCCCTAACCATGTTTTCAATGGCAGGAATTAACGATATTGGCACGCGAACCTGTTTAGTTGGTTCTGCATTGCGCGGTCTGCCCATTGGCTTTTTTGTTTTTTCAGTCATTACATAATCCCCATAATTGCGTTGTCTACATCATCGTTACCAAAATCTAAGTAACTGACCGTACTATTGATTGATTTGTGTCCAAGTGCGATTTGAACTAATGGCAGTTGTTTTGTTGCCTCCCATATCCGTGACGCAAAAGTTTTTCTTAGAGTGTGCGTTGATACGTTGCCAAATTCACCGATTTTAGCGAATAGAGCTTTTAAAATGTCATGCGCTTGTTGGCGTGAAATTGCCTTTAATGCGCCGTTTATCGTGCGTTTTTGGCTTAGGAATAGTGGTGTTGCTGCATTCGTCAAACCTTTAGATTTAAGCCATTCCAAGAGCAATGTTAGTGCTTTCTTTGCGTCACTATTGAGTAGCACGCTACGGGTTGTTTTGGTCTTAGTGTTGGCGGCTTTAACGGTGACGTGGCTATGTATCGCGCCATTTGTCGAAACATCCGATACTTTCAAGCTCAACAATTCTGAAATTCTGTAACCAGTGCAAAATCCCAAAGTGAGTAATGTTTTTTCGCGGATTGAATCTGTAACACTTAGTAAGTGTTTGACTGATTTGCGATTTAAGGGTCTTGAACCTTTCATTGATTTACGCCTTGTTATTGGTTACTTATTGTTTTAATAAGTTTAGGCTTTAATCGGTATCGAGTCAATAACATTTTGTTTTAAAAAGTAGCTGCATAAAAATCTGACAAAAGCAGGTTCTGTATTCTTCGTATCATCTGAATTCTAAGACTAATCGATTATTTAAAAGTGTTGACTTGTTGGCGCGTTACCTTATACTTATCGATATTCAATAAGTAATAAACAAACAAGGCAAAAACATCATGAAAGGAAGTCGCCCTCTCACACGCGAAAATGTAAAAGCTGTTTTGAAAGCCACAACATCTATCCGTGAAAAAACTTTACTCACAATCGGATTCTGCACGGGTTACAGAATTTCAGAATTGTTGAGCTTGCGCGTTGGTGACGTTTCAACTAATGGTGTCGTTCACTCACACGTTACCGTTAAAGCCGCCAACACTAAGACCAAAACAAGCCGTAGCGTCATGCTTAATTCGGATGCAAAGAAAGCATTAACATTGCTCTTGGCTTCAATCGGTATCGACAGCAAAACACCTTTATTTATTAGCCGCCAATGCGGCGCAAACGGCGAAGTAAAAGCAATCAACAGACAGCGCGCTCACGTCATACTAAAAGCTCTATTTGCCCTTATTGGCGAATTCGGCAACGTATCAACACACACACTTAGAAAAACTTTTGCTGCGCGTGTGTATGAGCAAACAGGCAAACTAGAGTTGGTACAAATTGCTTTAGGACACAAATCGATTTCATCTACAATCAGTTATCTGCAATTTTCAAATGATGACGTAGATAACGCAATTATGGGGATTATGTAATGACAGAAGATAAACCAAAAAAGAAAATGGGCGCACCTAAGAAGGCTCGAAAAGGAATGGCTATTTTTATCCCCGCCGACCTAATTGACACAGTTAAATTGATGATTCAAGCCAATAAACAGGCAAAACAGGCGCAATCATGAAACACGACTATTGCGTTGCTTGCGGTATCCGTGAGCAATTACACCAACATCATCTTGTACCAAAAACGCGCGGCGGTAGTAATGATGAAACTAATTTGATTACGTTATGCACCAATTGCCACGAGAAAATTCATGGCGTTAATAATTCGCTGATTAAGTTATCTACAATTACACGCGAGAAAATGAAAAAAGAAGGTAAAAGAATTTGTTACCACGCGGCATACGGCAAAATGTTTGCGGATGACAAAAAAACAATTATTGATAATCCAATTGAACAAAAAATAATTGAAAAGGCGTGCGAATTAAGGTCTTCATTAAATCGTGGTTCGATAACGATTAGTCGTGAACTAGCAAAATTGGGCTATGTTTCACGAAACGGGAAGCCATTTTGTGGGTTGCAAATAAATAGAATTCTAGCATCGTGTGGCATAAAGCCGTGGCAGAATCATCCAAAGAAGCAACAACGCCAACAGGCGCAACAATGACCGCCGCTGCATTCGATACGCACGAGTTTTATCGTGAATTAGTTGATAGTGGACTTGCTGAAAAAACAGCAGATGCGCTCACCAAAGCTGTTGCTAAGATTGAAAAGGCGAAACTTGACGAATTGGCAACTAAGCGCGATTTAGCCGAAACCAAAGCCGATTTGATTAAAACGATTGTGCTAATTGGTGGATTGCAGATTGCCATTATTACCGCGTTACTTTTGAAGTTATCGCAGGTAATTACACACTGAATTTGCGCCGATGATGGCGCAATAAACCTTCGGCACGTTGCGGAAACAGCGTGCCGATTAACCCAAGACCGCAGTAACGGCTCGAGAAGGCATGATTATTATATCATCATGCCCAACTATCCCTGCACGCGGTTACTACACTTTGAGAGTAACCATGAAAAAAAATGTAATCCACCCCGATTTTAGACACCGCTACGCATCTTCAACGGTATTTTCGCAAACATCAAACCTGACCGATTCAATTGACCTGATGAGCAGTCGCGCTATCGGCGTTTTGGATTTGCTTGCAACGCAATTCGAGAGTGAACACGCAACCACGCTTTGCAATAATTCCATTTACTTAGCGATAGACAGCGTTATACAAGAGGTGCAAGACATTCGCGCCTATCTCAAAGAGTACAGCCAAAAATAAGAATCTGCCCTGATGCTCAAGCGTTGGGGCTTTTTTTAGTCTAAATAAAGTCTTTTTAATTCACCTTAAAATCACTGCCCGATGCTTGTTGGGAGAATGAAGCCGTACCAACAACCTCAACAAAGGATTTAAAAATGCAAACCAATGTACTCAACCGCGAACAAGCCTCGTCAGCTATCGGCATTAGCATCAATAGCTTGGACACTCTCATCAAAAAAGGACTCATCGCAAAAGTTCAGTTATCACCAAGACGTATTGGCATTATGAGGGAAGACCTCGATGCCTACCTTCAATCAATTCGCACTGGTGGCGCGGAGTTAGCCGCATGAACGACATTAAAAACGACTTAGGCGAAGCACTTTGCGCGATTGCCAGCGTTCAATCAGTTTGTCTTGATGCTGACCTTACCGTCTGTTGTTATGCGCTTCAAGCCGCACACAATAGCACCGATGCTGTAATGCAAGTTATTGAACGCAAAGAGCAGGTGTTAACAGACTTCGCACATTACTTTGAACTTCACCTTGACCAAACTGGCGAGTTCGATGCCGAGGAATTTCTAAGTGGTCTTGCAGAGTTTGAAGGCAAATGTAATGGCGAATAACACCACCAGCGTTACGGTAACGTTTCGCTTGGTCAACGATGATTTGAGCGGCTCTATTGCAGCGATAAAAGCACTATTGCAGGAATTGGCGAAGTCATTGACCGCACCTGTTATCGAATCAACAACCAATTAACCAATATGAGCCGCGTTGTTATTGCGATAGCGCGGCAATTGGAGACTTCAAATGAATCTCAATCTTTCACGACAAACAGGTCATATCAAATTAACCGAGCTTGCTTTGTGGCAACCAACATTCCCCCAGCTATGCCGCGAGTTTTACGCGCCTAAAATCAATGCTAACAAACTCAACGCAGGTTATTTCTTACGCTGTGCAGGAACTAGGCGCGGCAATTCAACGGTAAGCGATACCGCGTCGCTATTGATGTTAGACGGCGATTCACGGTTAGTTGATGGTGAAATCGTAGCAGGTGCAGTCAATCCTTTGCATGTCCACATGATGTTGAATCACTTGAATCTCGACCACTTCATTTACACCAGCCACAGTAATGACGTTGACTTGCATAAGTACCGCGTTTTAATTCCAGTTGAGTACACGCGCCAACAATTACCCGCGTTGCTTGACTGGATATTTGGGCAGTTGCACGAAAATGAAATCACGCTTGCTAACGTCAAAGAAAATGCAGCTTGGTCGCAGGCGTGGTTTATGCCGTGCGTACCAGCAGAGCGAGCGCATTTATTCCAAACTTGGTGGCGCGTCGGCGGGAAAGTATCAAATCCACGCGCGATAACAAATAGTCTCGAACCTGTTGAACCGTTTGATGTTGTAAGGATTTGTGCTGATTACGAAAACAAACAAAGCATTGCTAATGAATCCATTACGCACACCCCATTGGTGGCGCGTTCATTATCAGCAGACCCGATAAAGTCATTCAACGAATCTTTTACCGCAGAAGAAATTTTAATCAGAAATGGTTACACGAAAGTCGGCAAACGGTACTTGCACCCTAACAGCTCTTCAAAGATTGCAGGTGTGCGAATCTTGGATAACGGACGTGTTTATTCGGATAGTAGCGACGTGCTTAACGACGGCAAGGCGCATGATAGCTGGGATTGTTACCGACTTTTGGAGTGTGGCGGTGATATGCGTCAGGCATTGAACTGGAATGCTGAATTGACTAAAGAAAATCAAAGGGCGTTTTATGCGAATTAAGCAAAGGTTCGTACTCAGTACGAACGGTAATGAAACCCACGATTTTGTTGAACTCGCCATGATGACGAACCACCAGGCACAAAAAAACCCGCAATCTTGCGGGCGGTTTTTGGTAGACTTACTCAAGTTAAGACGGTTTCAGACCCGCTTAATCCACAATTTCAGCGACCTAAACGCATGAAACAGGCAGTAATTCTGTGTAGCTATTATGCACCAGATTACCCGCCTTTATCAATAATCAGCTTCTATGCTGACCGCGAAAACGGTTGTTTTACTCGCACCTTTAAAGGGGTTTGACTACTAACGAGGAGAAAACGTACGCTAAGAGATTTTAATCTGCTGTAATCCGCATGGTTACTGAAATCCAGTCTAAAATGTTTCAACTTTATAGACAGTAAAAATCCCTATTAAAATCGTGTCTAAAATATCGTTTTTCGGTACTTAGTGGACGATTAAGTCTATAAATCGATTTAATAGATGGTTTTGTAGGTTCAAATTCGAGCTAAAAATTCCTTAGCGTACGTTTTCTCCCCGTTAGTAGTCAAACCCCTTAAAGAGAAAACAGCATCATGAATAACACTAAATACACCGATTACACAACACAACAAGCCCCAGAAGTAGACGCATTCTTTGACACTTACGACTTCGACGACAAACCAAGCAACGAAAATGCAATCCAGATTGCGCTTTACCGCAGCGCACCAGATGCCGATATTGAGCATCCGCCAATTGATTACTCAACAATGCCTGATTGGAGCGATTACATACCAGAACCACCCACGCCTAAATTTTCATTTGACCAATTCTCAATTATTGACAACTTGGATATCATGAAAACCAAAATGTTAAACGATGTTTTTGTACTCGATGGTATTGCGTTGTTGGGGCAACTTACAGCGATTTATGCAAAACCCAACACAGGTAAAACGTTGCTTACTTTATGGATGCTAACTGAATCAACTAAAGCAGGAAGAATCAAAGGCGAAAACGTTTATTACATTAACGCGGATGATACTTACAAAGGATTGGTGACCAAAGGCGAAGTAGCCAAAAAATACGGCATTAGAATGATTGCGCCTAATGAAAACGGTTTTAAAGTCGAAAATTTCAGCAGTCACTTACGCCAAATAATCGCGGATGATTCTGCTAAAGGCGTGATTATCATCTTGGACACACTCAAAAAATTCACTGATTTAATGGATAAGAAAAAAGGCAGTGAATTCATGAAAACCGCGCGGGAATTTACGTTAAAAGGCGGCACGATGATTATGCTCGCGCACACAAATAAAAACCGCAGTATTGACGGCAAAGTGGTTGCTGGCGGTACGTCCGATATTAGCGACGATTGCGATTGCGCGTACACACTGGACGAAGTGCAAGGCAACAGCAAAACTCACAAAGATGTTTTATTTGAGAATTTCAAAAGTCGCGGTAACGTCAAAAAGGAATTATTGGCAACTTACGCCCAAAGCGACAACCCAATTATTTCAAACTATCACGACCTTTTTAATTCGGTGCAAATTGCAAATAGTGGCGATATTGAACAAGCCAAAAAGGAACGTGATGCCGCCGCAAAACAAGCAAAGGATAAAGATGCCATTGAGGCGATTACGGATGCAATCAACCAAGGCAATCATAAGCGGCTTGAAATAGTTGATTACGCAATGAAATCACACGGGGTGGCGCGTAGAAAGGCAAAAGAAGCCATCGACAATTACACGGGAATAAAATTGAGTAATTCGAGTTTGTGGCGCGTGCAAATCGGTGAAAGAAATTCGCAAATTTACTACCTGTTAGAACCTGAAAACGTATCGGCGGACGATTACGAAATGGCAAAAAATGGGTAATCCCCCCCCTATTGGCACACGGCTTTCTCATAAAAAATTAGCTTGACTGTAAAATGTAGCATTTCAAATTA
>CAZLGN010000080.1:0-8540 GCA_964558865.1 uncultured Methylomagnum sp. | reverse complement strand
TTTACCCGTATTTTTAACACTTCAAGCCACATTAAATGGAATCAGCACCCTTGCCGAACGTCTATTTCTTTCAATCCCGTCATTGCAACCAAACTTTTGATAATTTTTTCACATTGGGCTGTTTGTTGAAATAGCGTGTTTGATGCCTGCGCTAAATTAGCCTGAATCAAAGCTAAATCAGATGATGAATTAAAGCCTGCCTGATTAGAAATTGTTGTAAGTTTTTCCGATAATTGACGAGAATTTAAGTCTTCAGAAACTAATGTTTTTTTATTTTCACAATAACGGTAGTCAGTATAGGCATTTGCAAGTTCTACTGCGACAGCCACTCGAGCGTCATGCCACGTTAAAATGGTAGATTCTAGCTGACTTTCATTTGCTTCTTTTTGGCGGGTTATCCCACCGAATAAATCAATTTCCCAGTTAGATTGAATATCGAATTGCTGAATAGTTCGTGAAATGGAAGATGGACCACCATAATTAAACATTGCTCGATTGTAACTAAGATTAGAATCAATCATAGGAAATGACTTTGCATTTGCGCTTACTAAATTTGCGCGTGCTTGCTCGATATTCGATTTAGCTTTTGCGATGGAATAACTCTGCTGTTGCGCGGCTGTTAAAAACACATTTAAAGTTGTGTCATTGAAATTTTCCCACCAATGGCTGAGATTCGTAACGCTGCCTTGATGTGCAACCAAACTATCTTCGCCTATTTTTGAAAAATTCCAATGTGTTTCCGTTTGTGGTGAACTTTTTTGATAATCGTCGCCGAGTGTCGTTAAAACTCCGCCACTAAAACAAGATTGAAGGATAAGAATAACTGGGAAAATAGACAGTAATTTGGCGTATTTGAATTTCATTGTTTATGGAGTTTTTATACTATGCGGCATTGCAAACAGAGTTATTTAGGAAAAATGTTGTATTTGCCATAAGTTAGCCTCTCTCAACATCGAATACCGTTCCACGCACAGCAATTACTCTCACTTTGGTTGCTATAGCGCAATCCTCGCCGTGTACTGTCCAAATGGAATCATCGACTTTAATCTTACCTTGTCCGTTTTCGATAGCTTCATAAAGATTAAACGTTCTGCCAATGTATTGCTGACCACGTTTATTTAGCAAAGGGTGGTCTGTTTTTTGTAATTTCTTGTAACCTACTATCTTCCACAAGCCAATGGCAGCAATCGATAATACGGAAAACACAAAAAGTTGTGCATTGAATGTAATTAAAAATAACCAGACAACGGCTCCCGTTATAAATCCTGCCGCTGCCAACCACAAAAAGAAAAAGCTCGGCACCAATACTTCAATGACGAGAAAAATAAGCGACAACGCCCACCAATGCCAAAATAAAAATTCTAAGCTGTTCATTTTTTGCTCATTGCCTCTTTGGTGAGTTCAGCAATTCCCCCTAATGCACCGATAATACTGGATGATTCGAGCGGCATGAAAATCAGTTTGCTATTGTCTGACGTGGCAATGCTTTTCAGTGACTCAACATATTTTTGAGCAACAAAATAATTGATGGCTTGAATGTCACCTTTTGCAATCGCTTCTGAAACTACTTGAACCGCTTTGGCTTCTGCTTGTGCCAACCGCTCTCTTGCATCAGCATCACGGTAAGAAGCTTCTTTACGTCCTTCAGCTTCTAAAATGGCAGCTTGTTGTGCGCCTTCTGCGCGTAAAATTTCTGATTGGCGCAAACCTTCCGCTTCAAGAATGGACGCACGTTTTAAACGTTCGGCTTTCATTTGCCGTCCCATCGCTTCAACTAAATCTTTGGGTGGTGCAATATCTTTGATTTCAATCCGTGTGACTTTAATTCCCCACGGGGTTGTTGCATCGTCAACAACCAACAAAAGTCGGGCATTGATGTCATCACGGCGCGATAACAATTCATCTAAATCCATCGACCCCATTACAGTACGAATGTTGGTCATGACTAAATTTAGTATCGCCCAATCCAACTTGCTAACTTCATAGGCGGCTTTTGGAGCATCCATAACTTGATAAAACACAACTCCATCAACAGTTACCATTGCGTTATCTTTGGTAATCACTTCTTGAGATGGCACGTCCATTACTTGTTCCATCATAATCATCTTTCGCCCAATTCTATCAATAATCGGCACGATGATATTTAGACCTGGTGTTAACGTATTTGTGTAGCGTCCAAAACGTTCAACGGTGTACTCCATGCCTTGCGGGACAGACTTTACGCTCATATAAACTATCACGACAGCAAAGGTGAAAAATATAATAAAAAATGTACTCATGGCTTGTTACCTCTGTTGAATGTTTAAGGTGGTTAAGCTGCTCAAGGATTAACCTGGCTTGAAATCCTGTCAGTTCACTCCGCATAAAATTTAAAACAGGTTGTTCACACCGTTTTTAGATTAGATTTTCGCATTCGTAAATAAAAATCTTCCATGACAGAAATAAACGAACTTTGTTTTTCCCAAAATTCTGGATAATCACCACCTTTTTTAATTATCAAAGCAGGAATACTGGCTACTTGTGGCGATTCTACATTTTTGGGTAATGCTTTTTCACCTTGCCAAAACTGCGTCAAACTAATCTGATTTGGCAATTTAACAGGCATAGGGCGAGTGTAAAAACTGTCTACGATTGTCAAAGGTTGTTCTTGTGCTGTTTTTGCATGGGCTAATACTTTTCCTAGTGGGGATTTCACTAATTCAGTTTCCAATTTTTGCGGTGACAAACCACGCATTTCAAATAGCAAAAATGGATTTTGGTCAAACTGGTTGGCTAATCGAAAACAAACGCCCGCGATATGCTTGCACGGCACAGCGTAATCAGGGCAGCTGCATTTGACGATAAAATCTTTGTAATTCCTGGGCAGTAACTGCACGTTTGCATCTTCAAATGCCAATTCGATATTTTCAGGAATTTCATTTAACAACAATCGAGAGATAAAGCTAACCCGTTCGCTCAATCGTGCAATCACCTTTTGCCATTGGGCTTCCGATAAAGTGGTCATTTGTACTGTGATTTTGTAAGTTGGCTCTTTATGTACACCGAAATAAGCATTGATATTTCCACGCACGTCAGCTTTTACAACGCCATTTTCAATTGACCATTTTTTAATTCGATTATCACTTGAATAAGAACGTCCACGCGCTAAACGACTTGAATCGGTAAAACCTTCTAAGGCTTCTAAAAAACGTTGTCCCCACCATGTTTTGCTTGTTTGGCTCATTTTAGTTCTCCATAACAGTTTGCTTGTTTAGTGCAATCAAATTTTTAAAAGCCTGATTATCTAATTTCGTCAACCAACTTTCATCATTGCCAATAATACTGTCTGCTATTTTTTGTTTATCTTCAATCATCTGGTCAATTTTTTCTTCCAGAGTTCCCAAGGTAACAAATTTATGCACAAACACATTTTTTTGTTGTCCGATTCGGAATGCACGGTCAGTCGCTTGATTTTCTACTGCTGGATTCCACCACCTATCAAAATGAAACACATGATTTGCTTGCGTTAAGGTAATACCCACGCCGCCTGCTTTCAACGATAGAATAAATACCGTTGGTGCTGATTCTGGATTTTGGAAATCACTAATCATTTGTTCACGTTTTTTACGACTTGTTCCACCATGTAAATAATGCGTGGGGTAGTGTTTTTCGTTGTTCAAATATCGCTGCAAACTTTCACCGATTTCAGTGAATTGGGTGAAAACCAACACGCTATCACCTTCGGCAAGGGCTTCTTCCAACATTTCCCCAATACGCGCCAATTTGTGCGAACGCTCTGGCGTGAATGCACTGCCATCTTGTAAAAACTGCATCGGGTGATTGCAAATTTGTTTTAATTTCATCAATGTCGATAACATCAAACCTTGACGTGCAATCCCCTCCAATTCGTCTAATTGAACTTCTACATCTTTGACCACGGCTTCGTAAAGTGAAGCCTGTTCTTTACTGAGGTTGCAGTATTGCTTGCCTTCAATTTTATCTGGCAAATCTTTGATGATATTTTTATCGGTTTTTAAACGTCGTAAGACAAATGGTTGAATCAGTTTTTTCAAAATTGCCGATTGCTGCACGTCATTATCGCGTTGCACAGGAATTTCGTAGATTTTGCGGAATTGCGCTTGTTTACCCAAATAACCAGGATTTAAAAAGTTGAAGATGGACCACAAATCCATCAAGCGATTTTCAACAGGTGTTCCAGTTAATGCCAAGCGATAATTAGCGGTTAACGTGTTGATAGCTTTGGTTTGTGCGGCTTTGGGATTTTTAATGTTTTGTGCTTCGTCTAAAACCAATCGTTGCCAAGTGCAAGCATTTAGTAATGCCGCATCTTTTCGCGCTAGCGTGTAGGAACTAATGATTAGGTCGTAATCGTTGCAGAGCTTTTTAAATTTAGTTGCATTATTTTCCCGTCCACTGCCATGATGAATAAACGTTTTTAAATGCGGGGCAAATTTTTCAACTTCTTTTTGCCAATTTCCCAATACCGAAGTCGGCGCAATGAGTAATGTAGGTGCAGTTTTAGCCGCTTCTTTTTCTAGCACCAATAACGTAATGACTTGCATGGTTTTACCCAAACCCATGTCATCGGCTAAACAACCGTTTAAACCTAATGATTCCAAATAACGCAACCACGACACACCTCGTTTTTGGTATTCGCGCAAGGTCGCATTAAGTTGTGGCGGATTTTCAATTGGTTCAAGTTGGCTGCTATCGGTTAATTTAGCCAGCATCGCCGCCAAACTATCGGATACGCTGATTTCAAAAATATCATTTTCTTCGGCTAATTTTTTCAGCAATTCTTGAACTGATAATTGCGAATTTTCATTTTGTTGCTGTTGCCACAATTGCAACATTTCCACCATTTTATCGCGGTCTAATTCCATCCATTGTCCGCGAAATTGCACCAATGGAGCTTTTGTAGCAACCAATTGTTCCCATTCTTCGACTGAAACAGGTTCATCACCAATCGACAATTCGTATTCATAGTTGATTAAATTTTCCAAAGACAAATACGATTTTGCTTTTGTGTTGGAACTACTGAGAGATTTGGATGAACGCAAACGCAATTTTGCCCGTTGTCGCCCTTTGGGGGTAAGCCAGGCAGGAATGATGACTTTAAAACCTGAGTCTTCGAGAATCCAAGCGTTTTCCTTTAAAAATTCAAAGGCTTCATCTAATGTTAAATTAAGAAAATCAGGTTTATCGGTTTCTAACCCAGCCCATAATTTTGGATAAATTTTTGCCGCATGGGCAAGCTGAATCAATAATTGTTGCTCAACATTTTTTCCAAACTGTTGTTGGATAGTTGCTTTGAATTCTTTGCCGTGTTGCCAATAATCAGATAAATTAAATTTGAAAGACAGGTCTTGATGTGATCCAAGAAAGAATCCTAATTGCCATTTATTTGGATTTTCAGCCTCTGCTTCGTGTAATTGAAAGCCAAGTTGCAATGAAGTTTTAGTTGTTGAACCTGTAATTTTTTGTTGCCAATTTAGGTATTGTTCAAAAACAGGTGAAGGTTCATTTTTAAAAGTGTGCAGCGGTTCAAATTTATATTTTGTGGATAAAATATCATCTAAAAAGTCGCCATGAATTTTACTACTAAACACCTGCGGCAAATTCATTGCCGATTCATTCAAAATGTTATTTAAACAAACTTGAGCAAAATGTTGTAATAGTGATTCTGGTTGATAACCCGCACTGCAAGCAAGCGGCATTTGTGTTGCAGCTTGTCCAATAAGCGATTCAAACTGCGGCGAAACAATTTTCCAATACCTAGAAAGTTGTGTTTCTTTACCCAGTTTTCGCGCTAACAACGCAGGAATGTAATTGTCTTTGTAAAGAACTGCTTTAATGGCTTGTGAAAAATACAGCCAGAATAAAAAATCACTGCCAAGACGTAGATTATCCTGGTAGTAACTCAAAAAATGAATGTTGTTAATTTCTTCCAACGGGTGCAATAAATTAAAACTATAAACTTGCCAATCATCCAAAGTGATAACGGATTTCTCATCGAGTTCTGTAAATTCTAATTCAGGCGAAGCGAGTGGTTTTCCTTGATGTGTCGGCAATTTAATTGTCCGAAAACCACCAGCATCTTTAGATTTTGGAATCAGCGCAAATGCTTGTTTTAGGAATTCTAAACAATCCGATTCTTTTAAATTCTGAGGATGGATGTTTTTGTTAGTTCTAGGAGTGACTTCATTGGATTCAATCCAAATTGAAAACTGTCCTTCTTGTACAAAATCCTGAGTATTATCAGGTGTCCAATTACCGTGTATGACTTTCATGTTGTAAGTGTTGTTTTGTTAAATTTGATGACCGAAGTAGCCCGTATTTTGTTGATTAAAACAAAAAATTACACAGTGGGTCTAGTTTTAATTTCCAACGTAAATTGACCTTAATTTACTGGGTAGAAAAATCGGGAATTGAGTTTGTTTAAATTGAGATTGATTCCCTCCTTTGTTATCCTAACCGAAAACATTAGGTAGCGAGGGCATTATCATGGAATACAATAAAATTAGCGTAATAGATAAAATAGACCGCCTCCAAGATGTATTTATTTATTCGACGAAACTGGCGGAAGCAGTTGGCGTTTCAAGAAGAACACTTCTCAATTGGCGGCAAAAGCCTGAGTCGATTTCAGCCAAGTTCCAGCTAGATATTGATGTCTTGTATTGCCAGCACTTACTGATTCCTGAATGGGATGACCCTAAAAAGACATTTGAAGCCATATTATTACCTGATGATATGCCGCATAACGAAGCAATGTTTTTACCGTTTCTGCGTCGCCTAAGTTATGGAACAATTGAAATAGAAACCGATATGGCGAGGGCTGATTTCGACAACATTATCGATGGCACGAAATTACCAAAAAACATGGATAAGCAGACATTTCACGAAGGCTTTAATACATTCATGACACACAAGCAGCTTTGGCAACGGATTGTAGAGCATGGTGAACCACTGCCCATAACGGTTGAAAATATCAAGACGTTACACACCGACTTTATGCGAGGAATTTACGATAATGCGGGGTTCTTTTCTACCAAGATTCGTGTAATGGGACAATTAGATGGAGTTCAAACAACAGCCCCTGAAGACATTGACGAAGAAATACACCGCTGGGTTTATAAAGAAGCCAAAGCTGTCACGTTGGAAGCCATTGCTAAAGCTCACGCCTATTTCATTCTAATTCATCCTTTTGGTGATGGTAATGGGCGTGTCGGACGTGCCTTGGTTATGGCGCAGTGTTTGAATGCTCGGTTAATGCCTCCCGTGTTTGATGGTAAAAATAGAGCCATGTATTACGCAACAATGAAACATGCCATGAAACATGGTCGCTATGCACCACTGATTCGCCTTTTTCATGAAGCCCAACGAAACAATGGTGACATAAATGAATAACCTTGAATTACCAATTGCGTTGTATCTCACCGAACAAATTAAAGTGATGGAACAAGCTGTCATTCAGCAAGGCATCATTTCTGGCTTTGAGCTTATGGAGCGAGCAGGTGCAGCGGTTTTTACTTGTTTGAAAGAACGCTATCCTGTGAGCAAGATTGCTGTTTTTTGTGGCTCTGGTAACAATGCGGGCGATGGTTATGTCGTAGCAACCCTCGCATTGAAAGCGGGCATGGAGGTTTGTGTCCATGCCATTACTGCGACAACAGGCTTACAAGGGGATGCTCTTACGTCTTGTCAAGGTTATATCGATGCAGGTGGTGTGGTTACGCCGTTCCGAGCAGATGTTCTGATTGATGCCGAGCTTGTTGTCGATGCGTTGTTCGGTACTGGGTTAAATCGATGCGTTTCTGACGTGTATGCCCAAGTGATTATGTGTATCGATGAAAGCCAATTACCAGTGATTTCCATCGATATTCCATCAGGGCTAAACGCCGATACGGGCGATGTAATGGGGTGCGCCATTGAAGCTGATGTGACAGCAACGTTTATTGGTCTAAAGCAAGGATTATTCACTGGATTCGCTGCCCAGCACGTTGGTGACATTGTTTATGCTTCGTTAGATTTGCCAGGCGAAACCTGGAAATGCGTTGAAGCAACAGTGTATCGCGTATTGCCAAAATCATTGCCTCCACGCCATCGGTACGCCCATAAAGGAAATTACGGTCATGTGTTGGTTATTGGTGGTGATATTGGTTATTCAGGTGCTGCAAGATTAGCGGGTATGGCGGCATTACGGGTTGGTGCGGGTTTAGTGAGCATTGCAACACATCCAGAAAATGCGGCTGTGATGAATATTGCCTACCCAGAATTGATGTGTCGTGGTATCGACACGGTATCAAAGTTGGAACCATTATTGGCAAAGGCGAGCATTATTGTCGTCGGTACAGGACTCGGGCAACGTGATTGGGCGAAAGCATTGTTTGATGCCGCATTGGCAACGAATAAGCCGCTGGTAATCGATGCCGATGCCTTAAATTTGTTGGCACAATCACCTTGTAAAAAAGACAATTGGGTTCTTACACCTCATGCACGGCTTTCTCATAAAAAATTAGCTTGACTGTAAAATGTAGCAT
>CAZLGN010000079.1:0-8718 GCA_964558865.1 uncultured Methylomagnum sp. | reverse complement strand
TATTTCCCGCTTTAGCTTTAGTTTCAACGTCGTGAAACGCATCGAAAATTAACAAAGTGTGTGACAAACCTTTTGCAGCAAGTTCACAAATTATTTGATTTTCGCTATCGAGTAAATCAATCAGTGGCGCGATGTTGTAACCACCAAGCATGGTGCCGAGTAATTCTGTCGCGCGTTCGGCGTTCAAAATGACGGATGATGTTTCGCCTTTTGCAATCGCAGCTAAAAATCCAGCTTTCACATAAGCCGCTTCATCAACACCAGCTGGAATACGGTTTGCGAGTAAATCTAAAATGAAATCTGTTTCCCCAGCAGGCGGATTTTTAAATAATTCAACCAGCGCAGCAGTTTGTTCAGCATTTAATGGTTTTGGAACAACGCCTTCTGCGGCGCGTTCTGCAACGTGTTTGCGATAATTTTCTAACATAGTTAATCCTTAAAAATTTGTAGTTTCTGAAATCGGTATGATTTTACCCTAAAATTCCTGCTCTATAATTGCGTGTTTCGATAAACAACAAAAAAGCGGCTTAATCTTATGATTTGCGGCTTTTTTGTTGTTCAGAAAAAAAGAGTGCTTGATAATGGCGCAACTCGCACGATTTTCAACCTAACTTTAAAAATAACATGATTTTGAATGATTTAAGAACAATGACGTTACTGGATTGGCTCGAAAATGATTGCCTTTTGAATGTCACGAAATGTGAACCTGCTTCAAATGACGCAAGTTTTCGGCGATATTTTCGCGTAACGATTGACGGTGAAACGTTCATTGCGATGGACGCGCCACCCGATAAAGAAGATATTGCGCCTTTTATGCGAATTGCGACTTTATTTAAAAATGCCAACGTGAACACGCCAACATTGTTACACCACAATGTGGAAGACGGTTTTATTTTGCTTGAGGATTTTGGTTCGCAATGGCTGCTCGATGAATTGAATAATGAAAATGCTACCGCGCTTTATCAACGCGCGTTATGCGATTTATTGCCATTGCACACGCATGAATCGTTGTTAAATGCAGATTTACCAATTTACGACGAAACGCTGTTACGGCGGGAAATGGCATTATTTGAAGAATGGTTTGTTGAGCAATTTTTAGATGATGAAGAATTGCCGCCTGATTTGTGGGAAAACGTTCAAAAAGTTTTGATTAAATCCGCGCTGGAACAACCAATTGTTTGTGTGCATCGTGATTACCATTCGCGCAATTTAATGGTTTTACCAAATGGTGAATTGGGCGTTTTGGATTTTCAAGACGCTGTTTTAGGCGCATTAACTTACGACATCGTTTCATTATTGCGTGACTGTTATATTGATTGGTCGGACGAAAAAATTGAAATGTGGTTGCGTGATTATTTTGAACAATTGCAACTTGCAAAAGTCGTTGAATGTGATTTCGCGAAATTTAAACGCTGGTTTGACTTAATGGGAATGCAGCGACATTTGAAAGCGATTGGTATTTTTGCGCGGTTGCATTTGCGAGATGAAAAATCGGCGTATTTGCAATCGATTCCACGCACATTTAATTACGTCATTCAAGTTTGTGGCGCGTACCCAGAATTGCGGGCATTTCAAACGGTTTTGGAAAATTTAAATCTTGATGGTTTGCATAAAAAATGAAAACAATCTGTTTTGATGCACTGAAAACGCCGTTGATAAATGGCGTAAATTTTATTGAAGCCAGCGCAGGCACTGGCAAAACCTACACTTTGGCGATGTTGGTTTTACGATTTGTCGTAGAACAAAATTTATCGCTCGAAAAAATCCTTGTCGTAACATTCACCAAAGCCGCAACCGAAGAACTCAAAGAGCGCGTGCGGTTGCGATTAGCTGACGCGAAACGCGCGTTAAAATTAGAAAAACACGAACTTTTTGATTGGCTCAACGCTTTACCGATTGAAAACAGCGAAATCGAACACCGTTTGCAAACGGCATTATTAACAATTGATCAAGCCAGTATTTTCACCATTCACAGCTTTTGCCAAAAAGTTTTGCGGGAACACGCGCTTGAAAGTGGGCAGCTTTTTAATGCTGAACTCACTGATGATTTGGCACAAATTACACAAGGTTGTGCGGACGATTTTTGGCGCAAACAAATTTATGAACGACATGCCGACGAGGCGGCCGTTTTAACAGCAAATTACGAAACACCTGATAAATTACTCGAAAGCGTTAAAAATATCGGGCATCACGTTACGATTTTTCCAACTGAAATAAAAGAAATCAACACGCTGTTAATCGAATTCAAATCCTTTAAAAATGCGGCGCGAGACGAATTTAATCATTGCGGCAAAAAATTAGAAGGTGTTTTAGATAGCTTCAACAAAGGCGCGGACAAAAATTTTTCGTCGCTCAATAAATGGCTGAACGGTGAAAGTTCTCAAATCGACGAAACAGTTCTCGATTTTTTAACAACTGACGGCATTTTGAACGCGCTAAACAAAAAAAAGGTATCAAAAAAAAATCAGCCTATTTTTTTCGCAGAATTAGATTTGAACACCGCCATTTTCGATACGTTAAAATTTACTTTTAAACAATGCGGCGTGATGTTTCGTCGCCAATTAGTCGAAACTTTACGCACTGAAATCGACCAACGTTTATTGCAACGTAACGCTTTAACGTTTGACCATTTGATTTCGCGACTTTATGAAGCGTTGCTTGGCGAAAATAAATCTGAACAGTTAATTCATGAATTACGGCAACGTTTCGCCGTCGCGTTGATTGATGAATTTCAAGATACTGACGAAAGCCAATGGTTTATTTTCAAAACCTTATTTGCTGCGGAAAGTCAGTATTTGTATTTAATTGGCGACCCAAAACAAGCGATTTACAAATTTCGTGGCGCGGATATTTATTCATATTTAGATGCGAAAAACAGTGCATCCGCGTCTTTTACGCTGGCGCAAAATTGGCGTTCACATCCGAATTTAGTGCAAGCGGTTAATCACACTTTTAAACGCGATAACGCATTTTTGATTGAGGAACTGGAATTTAACGACGTTGCGCCAGCGAATTCGCATGAAAATGGCGCGATTTATTTGAAAAATCAACCGTTGCCGCCTTTGATGTTGTGGCATTTAGCACCCAGTTCTAAAGATTCTTGGCAAAATTATTCGGGAACGAATAAAACTGTTGAAACACAATTTTGTTACGCCGTTGTCGAGGAAATTTTAACGTTGCTGCAAGGCGATTATGTGTTATTAAAAACGGGCGAAAGTAAGCGTTTAAAACCTAAAGACATAGCCATTTTGGTTCGCAAAAACAAACAAGCTAAAGCCTTTCAAACCGCGTTGCGCGATGCGGGTGTGCCGTCGGTTTTGAATAGTACGGAATCGGTTTTTGCGACGGTTGAAGCTAGAAATTTACACACGCTTTTAAACGCCGTGGCGAATCCAACCGATATTGAAGCCTTGAAACACGCATTAACATTGGATTGGTTTGCCGCTATTCCACATGGGCAAGCATTTTACAAAATTATTAACGACGAAAATGCGCTAGATTCATGGATTGCGTCGTTTTTAAATTATCACGAGCAATGGCAAAAAATGGGGTTAATGGCGATGATGCACCATTTTTTAGCCGCAGAAAATGTGACTTCCCAATTAGCGAAAAATCACCTTGCGGAACGGCAACTTACCAACATTTACCACTTGTTAGAATTACTCCAAGAAGTCGCGCTAGCAGAACATTTATCACCACAAAAAACGCTTGATTGGCTTACGACTGCAATCACTAACACGCTGAATAAAAAAACAAATAGTAGTGATGCCCAACAATTGCGTCTCGAAAGCGATGAAGATGCGGTGAACATTATCACGATGCACAAATCGAAAGGCTTGGAATATCCGATTGTTTTTTGTATGTCGCTGTGGATGCCGTCTGAATTGTGGCAAAAAGACCGCGCCGAATGTCATATCGACGGCAAAATGAGTATTGATTTAGGGTCTGAAAATTTTGAAAAACACCGCATTTTAGCTTTAGATGAACAACGCGCTGAAGATGTGCGAATGTTTTATGTTGCAATGACACGGGCAAAATACCGTTGTTATTTGGCGTGGGCAAATGTACGAACTAAAGACAATGCCAATAATTCTGCCATCGCCCATTTGTTCAATTTTGCCGACAGTGATACCGCATTTCAAGAAAATATTTTTTTAGATTTGAAACGCACATTGCCCGATTGTTTTGATTACAACGTGTTTTATGAACGCGAAAAAACCGATGAACGTTATTCGCCCGAAATCAAAAAAGCGATTTTTCATCATCAAACGCGCCACCGAGATTTGCGGTTCAGTCCGTGGCAAATGAGCAGCTACACGGCACTTTCTGCGTTGAGTCAAACTTTCACGCCTGATTTACCTGAAGATAAAGCACGAGAACCCTTGGAAATCGCGCCACCCATTACACTCGAATTACCACGCGGTTCGCACACGGGAAATGTGGTGCATGATTTATTAGAAGCATTTGCATTTGCTGATTTAGCCAACGGCATTGATATTTCAACCGTGCGTGATAAAGCCTGTTTGCGTTATGGCTTGAAAGTGGCGCGTCCTGAGGTTTTAAATGAACTTTTACAAGCCGTGGTGCAAACGCCATTGTCGAATGACGCGAATTTTTGTTTAATGAATTTGCCTGAATCGGCTTGTTTAAAAGAGATGCCGTTTTATTTGGCAACGAAAAAAATCAGCACAAGTGAAATCAATCGAATTTTAGCTGATGAACCCAGTTATCAAGCGTTAGATAATAAAACGATTAACGGCTATTTAACAGGGTTTATCGATTTAATTTGTGTGGTTGAAAATCGCTATTACGTTATGGATTATAAAACAAATTGGTTGCCTGATGATTCGCCAGAGACTTTATTGGACGCGATGCGGGAACACAATTATGGTTTGCAGTATTGGCTTTATTGTGTGGTCTTGCATCGATATTTGGAAAATCGTTTGACGAATTACAACATTGATGAACATTTTGGCGGAGTGCGTTATTTGTTTGTGCGCGAAATGCAGCCAAATTTGCCATTAAGTGGCGT
Organism: uncultured Methylomagnum sp.; assembly: GCA_964558865.1. Taxonomy (GTDB): domain Bacteria; phylum Pseudomonadota; class Gammaproteobacteria; order Methylococcales; family Methylomonadaceae; genus UBA10906. The sequence goes on along the minus strand of CAZLGN010000079.1, from coordinate 3,686 downwards.
TTATCACACCAAACCTGCAAATGAAAAAATTATGGCTTTGGCGAATTTGTTTAACTAACTGAATTTCTGAAATTGCACTTGCTACTTGAATCCGCCTTGTTTTAGAGTAGCGGCAACTTAGGGCTAAACCCGTCACTTAATTAACCGCTCAAAAATAACTATGAAGTTTAAAAAATCCGCTTATATCTTGCTGTGCAGCGCGTTACTTTTCCCTACATTCGCGCCCGCAGAAGTGCTAGATGATATTGTTGCAATTGTTGAAGACGATGTCATTTTAGAAAACGAATTACAAAAAGAAGTTTCAACGATTGAACAACGCATTGCGGCAAGTAAATCGCAAATGCCGCCGTTATCGATTTTGCGTCGCCAAGTTTTAGAACGCATGATTGTTGACAAATTACAGCGGCAACTGGCTGAAAAAGCAGGCATTAACGTTAATGAGGAAATGTTGAATTCGTCCGCTAGCGACATTGCAAAACGTAACAATATGGATCTCGAAGAATTTCGCGTTGAACTCGAAAAACAAGGCATGAATTACGCGGCATTTTTAGAGAATTTGAAAAACGAAATTGTGGTAAATGAATTGCGAGGACGTGAAATCGGCGGACGAATTAAAGTTACCGACCGCGAAGTGGAACATTATTTAGAGACGCAAGGCAAAATCGGTGAAGATTTGGTGCAATACCATTTAGGACACATTTTAATTGCTGTGCCTGAAGGTGCGTCCTCCTCAACGATACAAAAAGCACAAGAAAAATCCAATGATTTGGTTAAAAAGTTACGCACGGGTCAAGATTTTACTCAAACTGCAATGAGTGAATCTAATGACGGCAATGCGTTGAAAGGTGGCGATTTAGGCTGGCGAACGCTGAAAGATATGCCGACATTGTTTGTGAGTGAAGCGGGAAAATTGCGTCAAGGTGATATTTCTGAACCGTTGCGAAGTCCTAGCGGTTTTCACATTATCAAAATGCTTGAACTCAAAGGCTTAAACGAAAATCATACGGTTGTTAAAACGAAAGTCCGCCATATTTTAATTAAAACGAATGAACTTGTAGACGATGCTGAAGCCAGCAAACGGGCATGGACATTGAAAGAACGGATTGTGAATGGCGACGATTTCGCCTCACTCGCTCGCGCTAATTCGGATGATAAAGGTTCGGCAATTAAAGGCGGTTCGCTAGATTGGGTAGAATCGGGAGCGTTAGTAAAACCGTTTGAAGAAGCAATGAGTAAATTAAAAACCAATGAAATTAGCGACCCTGTTCAAACGCAATTCGGTTGGCATATTATCCAAGTTTTAGACCGTGAAAATCGGGACAACAGCGCAGAATTCAAAAAAAATCAAGTTCGTGACGCGATTCGCAAACGCAAAATCGAAGAAGAAACAGAATTATGGTTGCGAAAATTGCGCGACGAAGCCTTTGTTGAAATAAAAGAAAATCGAATTTAAGTCATGGTTGAAGTTAATACATTTGAAATTATCGTCGGTCAATTACGCGGCATTATCAAACACCGTCATCTCGATGGAAAACGAAATGCCGTTTTAATTCTGGCGAATGAGCTTGAAATAAATCCGCTCGATTGTGCGGCGGCGTTATTATCATTGCAATTTGAAGGCGTAGTTTGTTCCCCTCCGCCTGCGGAAATTCCACAAATTCCGATTGAACCATTGGAATTACCGCCGATTAAATTGCAGCGTTATCGTTTAGATGTGGGCAAAAAACAGCGCGTGGATTTTGAGACCTTGCAACACTTATTGATTGAAGAATCGGGCGTTGATAGAAATAACATTCAAAACGTCAGTATTCGGAACGACTACACGTTGCTGGAATTGCCAGACGAAATGCCGTCAGATATTTTCCTGCATTTAAAAAACATCTCGATTAACGGCTACAAACTGAATATCAAACGAGTGAAAGTGCATAAAATGGCATCACACAAGTCCAATCACAATCGTTTCCGTCGTCGCCGCTAAATGGCAAAATCAATAAATGGGAGTCCCGTTTTGGATTCCCATTTTTGAAAAATCAACTTAAACTCATTTTTAACGCAGCGGCGGTGGGTAATGGCGTTAACGTAATTGCTAAAAATAAAATTGCACACATCATCGACAAATGCCCTGAAACGGGAAAACCACTCATTGCGGCATCGACTGCACCGCTGGCAAAAATCAAAATCGGCACATAAAGCGGTAATACTAAAATCGCCAATAACGCGCCACCTTTCCGCAAACCTAACGTTAATGCGACCGCAATACCGCCGATTAAACTCAACACAGGCATTCCGAGTAAAAGCGTTAACAACAAAACGCCAATCACGTCGCTGTCCATGTGCAACATCAATCCCATTAACGGCGCGATAAAAAGTAACGGAACGCTAGACAATAACCAATGCGCGATGACTTTGGCTAATACCAAAATGGATAACGAATGCGGTGTCATTACCATCAATTCCAAACTGCCGTCGTCATAATCAGAGCGGAATAAATTATCAATCGACATCAACGACGCTAAGAGAGCCGCAACCCAAATAATGGCGGGTGCAATGCGTTTTAAAAGCGCGATTTCTGCGCCCAAAGCCAATGGAAATAAGGTAATCACCATCACAAAAAAAGCGAGTGGATTTATCAATTCTGCGCGATGACGATAAGCAAGCAGTAAATCGCGTTTAATTACTGCACCAAATGCTTGGTATAAAGAAGAGTGTTTCATAAGTGAATTTTTTGCAGCAGCGTGTGAGGAATCGACGTGTCGTGATGTGAAGTCATAATCACCAAACCGCCTTGATTAGCGTGTGATTCAATGAATTTTTCAAATAATTTAATGCTTGCGCGATCTAACGACGTAAAAGGTTCGTCTAAAATCCAAAGGGGTTTATATGTGCAAAGCAATCGCGCCAACGCTAAACGTCGTCGTTGCCCCGCCGACATAAAACGCACCAATGTTTCTTGATAACCGTTCAAACCCACTTGTTCAAGCGCGTCATCAATCGTTAAAGTGCTAATCGCTAAGGCTTGCGCGTAACGCAAATTTTCTTCTGCCGTCAACGTATCTTTCAAACCGTTATTGTGTCCAATGTAAGCGGTATCTTGATAAAATTCTTGCGTGTCATCAATCGCTTCATCGTTCCAAAATAAATCACCCGCTTCGGGTTTGCGAAACCCCGTCAAAATGCGTAACAGTGACGTTTTACCCGCGCCGTTTCGTCCTTCAATCAGCAAAATTTGTTCACTTTTTAAAGTGAAATTCAATTCGCTAAACAAAACCCGTTCGTCGCGAATGCAAGATAATTCACGCGCTTCTAGTTTTTTTATATTCATTAGTGCAACGAAATTAAAAGTTAAAGAGACCGTGCATTATATTTGACATTCTTCCGAACTATCGCTTAGTTTTTTGTTTAAGGTGATTTTGAAGTTGCTGTTATTGAGAGAGCTGATAGGCGATTCATCGTTAAAACTGCCTAATTTCAACACAGGATAGATTTTGCACATTATGAAAGGTTTGGAACTAATCTGCTTACATCCTCGCCTTGAACGGCGAGGTTTTTCGCTATTTTAGGATAAAATCTTCAACAAAAGTAGAATCGTCTTTTTAATCATTTTTTTCAGTCTTCGTCGCCGAAACAATTCAAATAATCCGCGCAGTATTCGCATGATGGCGAACGACAAACGTAAATACCTTCAG
>CAZLGN010000078.1:0-8844 GCA_964558865.1 uncultured Methylomagnum sp. | reverse complement strand
GTCGGCACAATTGACGAAGCGTTAGAAAAAGCGAAAACGTTGAAAGCGTAAGAGCTGTTGTCTACTAACTTTAAATTTTTAAGGTAACAAATCATGACAATGTCAGTGCATGTAGACATCGTGAGTGCAGAAAAAGAGATTTTTTCGGGTTTAGCAGAGATGGTTTTTTGTCCTGCTGAAGAAGGGGAAGTTGGTATTTCGCCACGTCACGCGCCTTTCATTACGAGGCTGAATCCTGGCGAAGTGCGAGTAAAGGTGAATGCGACGGAAAGTTATCCGTTTTTCATTTCGGGTGGAATGCTTGAAGTTCAACCACACGTTGTAACCGTTTTGGCAGATACTGCGATTCGTGCGAAAGACATCGACGAAGCGGCGGCAATTCAAGCTAAACAACGTGCGGAAGAAATTTTGGCTGACAAAACCAGTCGCGTTGATTACGCCTCGGCAGAAAGACAGTTATTCCAAGCGATTATGCAACTTCGCACACTCGAAAGATTTAGAAAACGCGGTAGCTAGTTGTTATCGTTCTAATCTTAACAAAAGCCCGATAACGCTAGCCGCTATCGGGCTTTTTCTGTTTATTTTACGGAACACAAAATGAACCTCACGACCATTATTCTCGCTGCAGGCAAAGGGACGCGAATGCGTTCGCAATTGCCGAAAGTGTTACACAAAATTGCTCATAAATCGCTATTGCAACATGTTCATGACACGGCGATTCAACTTGAAAATAACGCGCTTCACATTGTCATCGGTCATGGCGCAGAACTTGTCAAAAAAACATTTTCAAATTTAACGGTAAATTGGGCGGAACAAACTGAGCAACTTGGTACAGGTCACGCGGTGCAGCAAGTGAGTGACCAAATTTCTGACGAGTCTATTGCGTTAATTTTGTACGGTGACGTGCCGTTGTTGCAAATCGAAACGTTGCAGAATTTACTTTCTAAAACAAACAAAAAAACGCTCGCGCTTTTAACCGTAAATTTGCAAAACCCAACAGGTTATGGGCGAATTATGCGTGATGGCTCTGGAAAAGTTTTACGAATTGTTGAAGAAAAAGATGCGACTGAAACAGAAAAACAAATCACCGAAGGCAACACAGGAATTTTAGCCGTTCAAGGAAAAGCCTTAAAAAAATGGCTTTCGCAACTGGGCAATAACAACGCGCAAGGCGAATACTATTTGACTGACATAATTGCTTTAGCGGTTGCCGATGATTTCGAAATTGCCACCAGTTCACCACAAAATGAAGACGAAGTTTTAGGCGTGAATGACAAATTGCAACTCGCTCATTTAGAGCGCGTTTATCAGTTGCAACAAGCACAAAATTTAATGCGTCAAGGCGTAACATTGCGTGACCCAAATCGTTTTGATTTGCGTGGAATTTTAGAAATTGGACAAGACGTTGAAATTGACGTGAATGTGATTTTTGAAGGTGAAAATCGAATCGGTAACAATGTCAAAATCGGTGCGAATTGTTCAATTAAAAATTCCTCGATTGGCGACGATGTGATTATTTTGCCAAATTGCGTGATTGAAAATGCTGAAGTGGGTGGAAATAGTCGCATTGGGCCTTTTGCGCGTTTGCGTCCTGAAACGGTTTTAGCCACTGACACGCACATTGGAAATTTTGTCGAAATCAAAAAATCGGTCATCGGGCAGGGCAGTAAAGTCAATCATTTGAGTTATATCGGCGACAGTTTAGTCGGCAAAAAAGTGAACATCGGCGCAGGTACTATCACTTGTAATTATGACGGCGCAAATAAATTTCAAACGATTATCGAGGACGGCGCATTTATTGGCTCGGACACACAACTTGTTGCGCCTGTGACTGTTGGTAAAAACGCCACTATCGGCGCAGGTTCAACCATTACCAAAGATACGCCCGACGACCAATTAACGCTCAGTCGCAGTAAACAAATGTCGCTCGAAGGTTGGCAACGTCCCGTGAAAAAGGAGAAATTATAATGTGTGGTATCGTCGCAGGCATCGCGCAACGTAACGTGATTCCAATTTTATTAGAAGGTTTAAAACGCTTGGAATATCGCGGTTATGATTCGGCGGGTTTGGCAATCCTGCATGAAAATATGATTGTGCGTCAACGTGCTGTCGGTAAAGTCAGCGGCTTAGAAGCGTTATTGCGTGATAATCCAACGTCAGGAAATATCGGCATTGCACATACCCGCTGGGCAACGCATGGCAAACCTAGCAAAGAAAATGCTCATCCGCACGTCAGTTGTAACACCGTTGCGGTCGTTCATAATGGCATCATCGAGAATCACGAACAACTTCGTGCCGCGCAACGTGAAAATCATTATGAATTCACCTCTGAAACCGACACCGAAGTGATTGTGCATGAAATTTTTCACGCACTAAAAACGTCAGAAAATTTGCTTGCTGCTGTGAAAAATACCGTCCCTAAACTCGAAGGCGCGTATGCGTTAGCGATTATGTCGAGCGATGAACCCGACACATTGATTGCTTGCCGAAAAGGCAGCCCACTTGTGATTGGCGTGGGCATTGGCGAGTATTTTGTCGCATCCGATGTCACAGCATTATTACCCGTTACACAACGCTTTATCTTTTTAGAAGAGGGCGATATTGCGGCAATTAAAATTGATTCGCTAACTATTTATGACGCGCAAAATAACATCGTGCAACGTGCAGTCAAAGAAAGTCAGCTCAAAGCTGATGCGGTCGAAAAAGGTGAATATCGTCATTTTATGATGAAAGAAATTTACGAACAGCCATTCGCGGTTTCGCAAACCTTAGAAGGACGTTTTATCAATCAGCGCGTGCAAGATAGCGCGTTTGGTTTCAGTGCAGCGAAAATTTTTGATGGAATTAAATTCGTACAAATTTTAGCCTGCGGCACGAGTTATCATGCAGGTTTAGTTGCGCGTTATTGGTTTGAAGAACTTGCTCGTGTGCCGTGTAATATCGAAGTCGCTAGCGAATTTCGTTATCGTCATCCTGTTTTAGCACCTGACACATTAGTGGTGACAATTTCTCAATCGGGCGAAACAGCTGATACTTTGGCGGCTTTAAAAGAGGCAAAGCGTTTAGGCGCAAAACACACGTTAGCAATTTGCAACGTACCAGAAAGTTCACTTGTTCGAGAATCTGATTTAGTTTTACTCACTCGCGCAGGGCCTGAAATTGGTGTTGCATCGACAAAGGCTTTTACGACGCAATTGGTGTCGTTAATGCTTTTAGTTTTGGCGATTGGACGACGTTTTGAACTTAATGAAACGTTAGAAAAACACATTGTTGAAGAATTATTTAAATTACCTCGGCAAATGGAAGAAGTGTTAAAACTCGACAAGGAAATTGAAGTTTTAGCAGAACGTTTTGCCGAAAAACATCACGCACTCTTTTTAGGACGTGGTACGCATTATCCGATTGCGATGGAGGGCGCGTTGAAACTAAAAGAAATTTCTTACATTCACGCCGAAGCCTATCCCGCTGGCGAATTGAAACATGGACCACTCGCGTTGATTGATGCTGATATGCCCGTGATTACCGTTGCACCCAATAACAGTTTGCTTGAAAAACTCAAATCGAATATGCAGGAAGTTTCTGCAAGGGGAGGGCAGTTAATTGTTTTTATGGATGAACGGCTTTCACCAACACCAGATGAAAATGTACAGATTATCAAAGTGCCGCAAGTGGATAATCACATTTCGCCGATGCTTTACACCTTGCCGTTGCAATTGTTGTCGTATCACGTTGCAATTTTGAAAGGCACTGACGTTGATCAACCGCGTAATTTAGCGAAGTCCGTGACAGTGGAATAAAACCATTTCGCCAGTTCACATATTTTTGTGAACTGGCACAACAACACACATCATGGCAATGTTTAAACTTCGCTTGCTAGCTTTTTATAGGCGTTAATCAACGCATTTGTTGAACAATCGTGGCTAGTAATTTCGTCATCATTATCCAATTCGGGCAAAATGACTTTCGCCAATACTTTGCCCAACTGTACACCCATTTGATCATAAGAATTGATATTCCAAATTACACCTTGAACGAAAATTTTATGTTCATAAAGTGCAATCAATGCCCCTAACGTTTTCGGCGTTAATTTTTTGAATAAAAACGCATTAGACGGCTTGTTTCCTTCAAATACTTTCGATGCAACCAACACGCGATCTTCACATTCTTGCTCAGTCAAATCACGTTTAACTTCTTCAATCGTTTTACCGTGCATTAAGGCTTCAGGTTGTGCGAGAAAATTTGAAATCAAAATTTTGTGATGTTCTGGCAAATCGTAATGACTAATCGCAGGTGCAAGAAAATCGCAAGGAATCAATTTTGTACCTTGATGAATTAGCTGATAAAAAGCGTGTTGACCATTGGTACCAGGATGCCCCCAAATAATAGGTCCCGTGTTGTAATCGACTTTTTCGCCATCAATGGTGGTGCTTTTACCGTTACTTTCCATGTCGCCTTGTTGAAAATAATCTGCGAAATAACGCATCGATTGATCATAAGCGAGCATTGCGTGAGTTTCGGCACCAAAAAAATTGTTATACCAAATACCTAGCAGCCCCATAATGACGGGGATATTTTGCTCAAATGGGATGTTTCTGAAATGACAATCTGCTTCGTACGCGCCATCCAACAATTCTTCAAAATTATTCATGCCGACATACAACGCAATTGATAATCCAATCGCTGACCAAAGCGAGTAACGTCCACCAACCCAATCCCAAAACTCAAACATATTATCGGTGTCAATGCCAAACGCGCTAACTTCGGCAGCATTTGTTGAAAGTGCAACAAAATGTTTCGCTACCGCTGACACATCTGGCGCACTTTTAAGCAACCAAGCACGAGCAGAATTTGCGTTTGTAATCGTTTCTTGTGTGGTAAATGTTTTAGAGCCAACTAAAAATAATGTTGTTTCGGGAGACACATTTTCTAAAATTTCGACTAAATCCGTTTGATCAACGTTCGAAACAAAATGCACTCTTAAAGCGGGTGATGCGTAAGGATGCAATGCCGCTGTTACCATTTTTGGCCCTAAATCTGACCCGCCGATACCGATATTAACAATGTCGGTAATCGCTTTCCCTGTATAACCTTTCCATTCGCCAGAGCGAACGCGCTCACAAAAGCCCCGCATTTTTTCGAGTGAAGCGTTGATTTGTGGCATTACGTCTTTGCCATCGACTAAAACGGGCGTATTTGCTCGATTACGCAATGCCGTGTGTAAAACGGCACGATGCTCGGTAACATTGATTTTTTCACCCAAAAACATGGCGTTGATTTTAGATTCCAATCCCGCTTGTTTTGCTAAGTTAATCAATAACGGTAAGGTATTATCGTTGATGCGATTTTTTGAATAATCAAACAAAATGTCGTTAAAGGTTATGGAAAATTTTTCATGACGTTTTAGGTCATTTTTAAAACTTTCCACTAAACTTTGATTCTGAATTTCGTCATAATGGTTTTGCAATGCTGCCCAAGAGGGCGTAGCGGTCAACGATGCCATGCGATAGAACTCCTTAAAAGAAAAATTCTTGCAAGTCTACGAAAATTAAGGGCAGATAGCAATAATACGCCATCGTGTTTGCTACTTTTCCATGATGATTGAAACACAGTGCAATTTATCGTTTAACGCCGCTTTATTTGTGCATATCGGCGTGTTAAAGTTAGCCCGAACTGTATAGTTAATGTACAGCTAGTTTCAAAATAATAATTATTAAATGAACGTAGAGAGGATTTATGAATATGAAACAATTTCTTAAAAAAACAACGCTTGGGTTGACGGCGTTGCTTTTTTCGTCAGCACTCTGGGCGCATGGTGGCGCGGCAGGAACAGACACCGATCAATGCAAATTCGAGTTACAACCCACGCATTGGATTCACTACACCGCGTATCAGCCTAAAGCGTTTCCAGCAGAAGATTTCTGCGGCAACATTCCAAGCACTGGTACTTTGACGCAGTTGGTTTTTGATTATCAAGACATGAAATACCGCAACATGGCAGTGGAATTTGAAGTCACAAAAGAACCTGAAGGTGAGCGCGTTTTCTTCCAAGAAGCGGCAAAACACAAATCTGGCACAGTGATGTTGTCATTGCCAGAAGGCGTTAAAGATCCTGGTAAATACCTTATTCACATCACACTGGTTCCCGATGCTGGCGAAGGCGAAAGATTGGATGCACACATGAGTTTCCAAGCAGGTAAAGGTCAATCTGCAACCCGAAATGAAATGTTCTTATACGGCTTCTTTGTATTCGCAGGCTTGTATATTGTGTATTTATCAAGTGCAGGGTTTAAACGTACCGTCGATGGTCTACTAGGTAAAGTAAAAGAATAAGTTGGCATTTTGTAACAGGGACGTTTTTTAAATTACGAGGCAAAAAACAATGATGAAATTAGTATCAGTGAGTGTATTAGCGGCATTGTTTTCGTTGCCAGCATTTGCTCAAGACTATCAAGACCATGATGTGGGGATGCTCATGAATCATGGCGATGGACATTTGATGGATATGGCTGGCGGCATGGTGATGGGCAATAATCCCGACGTGCTTCCAGGCGGTTGTGAAGAAATCGCTGAAACCAAAGAAATCACTGTTCATGCAGGTCATAAATATGCAGAAAAGTTTCCTGGTCGAATGTTCGCATTTGATACACAGGAATTTCAATTCAAGCCTTGCACAAAACTGACGGTACATTTCATCAACGATGACAGCGTGCGCCATCAGTGGATGATGCACGGTTTGCCAAAGTATTTATATCCTAAAGGGATGTTTCATTTAGAGGTTTCAGGGCCTGCAAAAATTTCTGGTACCTTGATTTTACCGCCAGGCGATAAAACGTATTTGGTGCATTGCGACATTGCGCAACACATGGAAAAGGGCATGAAAGCCCAACTCAAAGTGGGCAAAGGTGATGGTGATTTGCCAAGTATTCCAAATGTAACAGCCAATATCGTGCAAGATGATTACAAAATTACTTTGCCCGAATTACTAGCGAAAGCACATGAAGAAGCAGATTTACCCGCAGCACCGATTATTGAAACGCCCATCATTGTTGCGAAACCGCTCACTACGACAGAAGACAGTGATTTTTCAGGTGTCACAGTTATTGGTTTAGCGTTGGGTGTTTTGGTTGCCCCAATGTTAGCGCGTAAATTTAAAGGCATGACCGTAACTGAAATCATGGCGTACTTGTTCGATTTAAGTAAATCGCTCGTTGAATTAGCGATTGAAATGAGTCAGCGATTACTTAAATCAACTCGAAAATAAGTACGGATTACTTTGCTTTCAACGCGACTAACGTACCATCTTTAGCGTAAATATAAACAGTATCATCGACGACGATAGGTTTTGCTTCAATTGGGCTATCGGTAATTTGAATGCGTCCAAGCTGTCGTCCGTCGGTGCTACTCAACCAATGCACATAACCTTCAAAATCCCCGACGACAACGTAATTTTGATACGTTGCAGGCGCAGTCAATCGACGATGATGTAACTCTTTTTGTTGCCACAAGCCGCCGCCATTGCGTTGGTCAATTTCCCAAACGTTACTTTTTGAATCACTCAAATACAAATAGCGAAAATCATTACTCAAGCCCGAATATGAGGAAATGCTTTCGTTACGCCACATTCCATCACCATCTGAAGCGGAAATTGCTGCAATGCCGCCTCGATAACTTGCGATATAAATTACGTCGTTAATCTCAATTGGGTCAACGTCTAAATCTACTAATCGTTCCACTTCTGAACGTCCTTTGGGAATTGAAATTGTCGTTTCCCAGGCAAATTTGCCATTTCGCAAATCAAGCGCGACCATTTTTCCATTGTCATAACCTGCGATAATTTTATCACCAACGATTAACGGTGCGCCCGTGCCACGAATACTTAATGCAGGAACGGCGTGTTCGTAACTCCACAATTTCGCGCCAGTTTGTTCGTTTAATGCGGTAATGGTGCCATCAGTAGTGCGAACAATAACAACCTGTTTCGAAATGGCAGGAATGGCTAATACTTCGCTGGAAACTTTGACAGACCAAAGTTTTTCACCCGTGTCACTATTTAAAGCGATTACGTCAGCGTTGCTCGAACCTAAAATGACCGTTTCACCGCCTAAACCCACGCCGCCCGATAATTTTAATTCCGTTTCGGTCTCCCAAATTTTGTCGCCTGTCACCAAATGCCGCGCTTGCACCAAGCCTTCACGATCGGCAGTAATAATTTTTTGGTTGTGAATCGCGGGTGCAAGTTTTACAGATTGTTCATTTGCACCCACTCCCGTTGAGGAATTCCATAATTTTTCAACTTGTACTTCAGCGGTAAATTCCGTTAAAACCGCTGGTGGTTCTGCGTTATCTTCTCCGCCAGAAAAATAATCTGAAATGCCTGAAACAGAATCTTTAACAACATCCATTGTGCTGCAAGCGGTCAGCGATAACGCTATAAATAATAAAAGTGTGCGACGCATTAGTTTATGTTTTCCAAAATTTTGTGAGTTTTATCCTAAGTAGCGAAAAACCCCGCCGTTCAGGGCGGGGATGTAAGCGGCTCAATTCTAGCAATTCTGATTATGAAATCAAACCGCTTCAGGAATAGGACAACAAGCCCTTTAAACATAAATTCCATAAGTTGTCGCCAATTATCGAAACAAATACGCCTGAATACCCACATTGAGCGGGTATTGAATCCATGCTTTCTAATTTATTTTCATTAAATATCAATTAGATATAAATTTAGACTTGTTTATATTACAAAAATCATGAGCGGGTAGGTGTTAGCGTTTTCCGATTTAATTATGTTTAAACTCACATTGAGCGGGTCTCAAGCATAAGAAATTCGATATAAGTCAGCTACTG
>CAZLGN010000077.1:0-8873 GCA_964558865.1 uncultured Methylomagnum sp. | reverse complement strand
ATTATTAAATTAGTCGTTGGTTTTTTGCTTTAAATAGCTTGAGTTTGCTTGATTGGAGCGTGTTCTAGTGTCATCGGTGATACCTTGTCTAAAAGTAGGATAACCGCCGCGTAATGCTGCAAAACATTTGGCGACGAAGTTGTTTGAGTTTGCAGTATCTCGACAAGGTGAGACCAACCGTAAAGGTTGCCCAAACAACTCCATCAGAATTGAATTGATAACCTCAAATTTGAAAGCATCTAAAAATGGTGGGCATAAAAAAACCGATTTGATTGTCGGCGTATTATCGCCTTGTCTAAACGAGCTGCAAAACTCGACCCCGCTGTTGCAAGGCAAACACAGAATAGCCACACGGTTGGAGTTCGTCAAGTTACGATTCATGCCACACCGCCAAAACTGATAATCAAATTACGAATATCTTCGACGCGCCACGCGGTGGTTCGTTCACCTAATTTCACTGGTTGGGGAAATTTGCCTGATTTAACGCCCGCTAAAAATGTCGAGCGTCCGATTGGAATGATGGCTGGTGTGTTGGTTTTTTTATTTCCAATTATCTGCCAAATTCTTAGAAACCCCGTTTCGGGGAGTTGGTTGGATGTTGTTACCACTGTTAATGCCTCTTGAGTAAGTACAGAATAATGAGGTAACAGTTTGTGAGAATTTAGGCAGTTTGAATAGATTGAAGGGTTTAGTAGGTTATCGTTTAAATGGGTGGGTAGGTTATCTGAAATCCTTATAAATACTGACTTTATGGGGTGGGTATGTTTTTAATATGTTTTTGGTGACCCACCGTTGCCATCTGGATTTAGCATAACTGAAATACGCTCTATCGCTTCACCCGTTAAATCATTATGATTTTTTTTCAGCCAATTTATTATTAACGTTTTTCTGCTGCCCTTATTTGGCTTGTCTGGATGGCTTAATAAAACTGCATTCCATGCTTCAATTGCAATGTTCAATTCTTGACTAAACATCGGATGGGATGGGTTCGAATACTCACATGAGGTTAAATTTTCCACACGCATCGACTGTTTAGCCGCTTCCACTTCGTACCAATCATTCAGTAATTTTGGAATATCTAACTCTTTGTTTATTGCCCATTTCACAATGTTGAGTGGAATAAAAGCAATGCTGTTTTCAAAATTTGGATAATCCGCTTTTAGCATTCCTACAGCGATACTGCATTCAATTAAATCGTCCATTTCTGATGTGTGACACGCATCATAATCATTTTTCGAGTAATCTCTAGGATCTAAATAAGTTAGCAACAGAGATGCTTGGTTTTTAGTCCATAAATCCCTTTTTAGCCAGTAGATAATAGGATTGTCTAGGACTGTCATAGTTGGCAAAGCTGTATATTCTAAAACGTTACTCATCTCAACGCTCCACTAAAGCAAATCACTACGAAAAGGAATTAACTGGAAACGAGGTAGTGAATCCCGCTTATCGCCCCGTCGGGCTATCCAGTTAGGTTTGAATTGTAGCAAGTTTGAACCATGTTAAGCATTAGCTTTGCTAGTGACATCTTTTCGGTGTAGCCTGCATACGCATTTTCATTAACTTTTTAGGCACTTCGATGATGTTGAAAAAACTGGTTTTGGCGGTTGTGTTTTTAAATCTTAGCGGCTGTATGCCACCTAGCTCGCCTGTTGTAACCGCATTGCTCGAATACAGCAAAGCAACCGCAGTACAAACTACCTATGCGATGAGAACATCCGAACATCACACTTCAATGCTCACCGATAAGTCGCCTAAAAACTCAAGTGAGTGTATTGGCAATGCGTTTAGAAGTTATAACGATGATGGTGATTACACCTATGGCGATACAAGAGTCGTTCAGCTTAAAGGTGAAAATTACAGCGTTGTTTCAAAAAGACCATACAATCCGAAACTCGTATCGTATCTTGGTGATCACAACATCGATCAAATTTTATTTTTAACTGAAGTAAAAGAAGGTGCGGCTGGAAAAAATCAGATTGATATTTGGTACAATCCTGACGCTGTTTTTGGCAGCGGTAAAATAGAACTCGCTAAAACGATTGTTGCGCCTTGTGGCTAAGTTTTTAGAAGCAAGAAAAGTGCTGAGTGAAAACGGTGCTTTTTTATTGGGTGAAATTTATGAAAAACAATAAAGACCAAGAGTTAATGGTATTTTGCGGCACTTATCTTTTAACACTTGTATTTACAATTTATAACGATATTGGAATGTCATTTAGTGTACTTTTTTTGATGATTTTAATTTCATTATTCCCCTGTATTTTTATATTTTATTTAGGTGAAAAAACAATGTGTTTAATAAAGTCAATTACAAGAAAGCATCTAGCTTATGCAGTAATATCAGTATTGTTAGCCGTTGGATATTATTTTGCTTTCAGCGAAAGAACTTACGCGGATTGCATTTTGCACAATATGAAAGAGGCTAAAACTAATGATATTGCCACGGCAATAAAAAGTGCCTGTCGAGCAAAGTACGGATATTGAGAAAATGAACGAGGATACAAAGAACTTATCTGGATGTTTAGTTGTTATTATCGTGGCGGTTGCAGCTATGTCTGGATCGTATCTTTTTTCATCTTCAGAGCATATTGCCATTTTAGACGATGGAAAAATCTATAGTGCAACTGATAAGGCAAGAGCTTATTTTCAAGAAAAAAGGTTTTGGAAAGATCAGCTACAGGAAGTTTCAAAGAAAATTGATGAAGAAAAAACTCTGATGCAAATGGACGAAGAATTCGCTGGATGGCAGCGGGAGAAAGACGAAAAACGTAATTACTGCGATGAAGAACATGATGATAGCTATCAATACTGTCAGGTTTCAGATCCAGAAACACAAGAAAAAATTTATCAGTTGATAAACGCGGATAATGAAAAAGAAAGAGTTAAAGGTTTAGCTAAAAATAAAAAAGAACATCTTGATGAAATAGCTAGATTAAATAATCTGTATTCGATTGCTGAAAAACGCTCGAAATAAATAAAAATGGGGAAATTATGAAACTTTCTTGGCTATGGATTATCGGAATTTTTTTAGCTATTTTGTTTTTTTTATCGAAAGGTAATAAAAATTTATCTGCTAGTCCGTCAACTTTTAAAGGATATTCGTGTACCGTAGATTGTTCGGGACATGATGCTGGATATAAATGGGCAAAGAAAAAGGGGCTAATCAATCCTGATGACTGTCACGGGAATTCAAATTCATTTATTGAAGGCTGCCAAGCATACACAGCGGAATAATTAAGGCTATGCGTCATCATCGCACCTACAAAGTTATAAATGTAAATTTGCGTTACGCACGTTATCACAAAATAAAATCCCCAACGACCAAACTACTCACGCCGTTGAGTTGAATTGAAAAATCTGCGCTGGCTTTCGTATCGACGTTTCCCCACAAAATATGCGTGGTGGTATCGAAAAATAATTGTCCTGCCGTTGTGAATTTACCTGAAAACGTTGCGCCAATATCTAACTTCGTAAATGCTTGGTCGCCTGTTTTAGTTGCATTGGCATCAATGATTGATAGGTCAATTTTATCGCCTTCTTGATGAAAGAAATCCGAAAAAGTATCACGAGTATTTTTGCTGTCGATGTTAAAAACAAAAATATCCGCACCTGTTCCACCAACCAACAAATCTTTTCCAGCTCCGCCGTTTAACGTGTCATTGCCCAAACCGCCCGTGAGCGTGTCATTTCCTGCTAATCCTAAAATTTTATTGTCGCTATCCGTGCCAGTTAAAAAATCATCTGACGATGTTCCTTTGATAATTGATGAAGTCGCAGGCGCAACAATTAGCGTTATCGGAGTGGGCGCAACAACAGGTTGAACAACGGGTGCAGGTGCTGGCAATGCTGAATCAATCGCCACAATTCCGTCGGCAAATTGTAAATACGCAATGTTGTTTAACGTATCCGTGCCATCGTTTACGCTGCTAATGGCATAAGTCGCGCCACTTTTTGAAACGCTGTAACTGGATTTGTAACTGCTATAAACTGCGGTATTTGTACCGAATCCGCCATCTAAAATATCGTTACCTGTTCCACCGTCGAGCGTGTCATCGCCATAACCTGCGCTGAGATTATCGTTGCTTGCATAACCCATAAGATATTCCGCGCCACTGCTGCCTGTGACGTTATCGTTGCCACTCATCGTATTGGCGAGAAAATCGTTAAAATCAGCATATTGCGAAAGCGACATCACATCTACTTTAATGCCGCTAAGTTGAATGCTTTGCGTACCCGAACTGAGCGACATTGACGTTAAATCACCAGATAACGTCAAATTACTGCTGCCGTAATAATCGTTAGTGACTTTTGTTGATAAATCCCCCGTAGCTGAAAAAGTCGCCGTCGGTGTTTTGATTTCAAAACTGCTGATTGAACCTGCTTGATTTCCAGAAGCATCAACGTAACCATTTATCAAAACCGAATCGTTGCCACTGCGAACAATAATTTTGTTCAAATAGCCCGTGGGCGAAGAATAAACGCTATTGCGCGAAACTGAACCGTAAAACGTAACAGCAACATTTGAACTGGAAAATATGTAATCACCTTGCGTGAGAGTCATAGGAAATGACATTAAATTATTTCCATACGCGGTACCGTAATCACCATTCGTCAAATAGCCCGACACTTTCGTTGATGTCAGCGTGTCGTAAGTGCGGTAAGCATTAGAAAACGCATTGTTGTAAGAGTTATAAGCGTTGATCATGCCGTTAAACAAATTGAGATTAGCGTTTGCTAATGCTTGGCGCGTGTTGTTGATGCTATTGAGTGTTGCGAAGCTATTTGTAATAGTTGCCATAATGTTTGTGCCTTTTTGGGGAAATTATTTGTGGGGTTGCTTGTATTTCGCTTTAGACATAAATTGCCTCCCATTTCAACAAATGGGCGTAGTTCAGCGCGAAGAGCTTTATCTGTGACTAAATCAACAGTGCAATGCAACGTATCTTCTAAATAAAATTGCATCCCAAAATAACGTGCTATTGTTTGGTAAGTTCAGGCTTGACTTGTTTGAGTATTTCTAAGGCGTTGAGGCGTTTCATGGCTGGCACTTACAACACAAAATCATCAGCTTGCAAACTGCTCGCACCGCTAATTTGAATTTCTAAGGCTTGCCCACTGCTTACGGTTTTAATGGTCGATTCGTTCATTTTCACACCATCGTTAAACCACAATTCTTGAATGTTACTCAAAATATCCGCGCCTTCATCCAAAGTTGCACCATCATCGGGGCGATGTTTGACGCTAATTTGTGCAATGCCTGTTGGCGTGTCTAAATTTTTGCGAATAACGTAGTTTGAAGAAGCATCGTTAAAAACCGCTATGTTATGTCCTTTGCCGCCGTCTAGTTGGTCATTGCCTTCATCTCCTTGAAGCGTATCGTTGCCACTGCCGCCCGTTAAGGTATCGTTACCTTTCGCGCCTCTTAACGTGACCGCTTGGCTGGCAGTTTCAATTATTGAATTATCTAATTCATTGCCCGTGCCGCTTTTGGCTTTGCCGCTGAGTTCTAAATCTTCGACGTTTTCGCTACGGCTTAAATCATAGTCAACGCTAGCACTTATTTTGTCACGACCGCCGCCGCTGCTATTTTCATCAATTTGATCATATTCATTTTGAATAATGTAAGTATCATCACCTGCGCCGCCAACTAACGTATCCATACCTAAACCACCATCTAAAGTATCCGCGCCATTGTTGCCAAGCAGTTTGTCATTGCCTTCAAGTCCCGTTAAAGCGTTGTCGCTATCATTGCCCGTTAGCACATTGTCTAACGCATTGCCCGTGCCATTTTGATTGCCAATGCCTTTTAAAATTAAAATTTCAAAATTGGCTTTTAAGGTGTATTTGCTCAAGATAGATTCTACGCTGTCTTTGCCACCCGATGAACCACTTAATTCTTGCAAAGAATCTTGTTCGCTATCCTGCACATAATAATCATCGCCATCGCCGCCAATCATAGTATCTGCCCCCGCGCCACCATTGAGGTAATCGTTACCGATGCCAGCATCGAGCGAATCATTCCCCGCGCCACCCTCGAGCGAATCATTATCGCTACTTGCCAGCAAGGTATCATTGCCTTCGCCGCCTTTTAACGTATCTTTGCCATTTTCGCCTTCGAGTAAATCATCACCAAAACTGCCGATTATTAAGTCATTACCCGCAAAACCCCGCAACGTGTCTGCGCCCAAATATCCCGTTAAGGTATCGTTACCGCCTGCGCCTTTGATTAAATCCCCTAGCGGATCATCGGTTGTTTTTACAATGCCTTTGATGGGCGTTGCATTCTCTACGTTGCCCGTGTTTTCTGGGCTTGAATTATCAATTGGATTATCAACGGGAGGCGGATTGTTTTTATCCAGCACCGTCACACTCACATTTTGCGTGCTGTCGTTTTTCAAGGTTAAAGTCAGTTTTTCACTGCCTTCCACTAACACATCTGTTTTAAAGTTGAGTGAAATTTGTGCGCTGCCATCGCTTTCCACAACAAACACCGTCTCAGGCAAACCGCCTGTGACATCCGCTTTGCTGATTTTGCCGCCAAAACTAAACGGCACGCGGCTACCTTCAGGCAAATTGGTTGTCAAAGAAAAAGTGATATTTTCGCCTTCGCTGACTTGCGCTTTATTCGCCGATAACTGATAGCTAGGCGGCGCATCAACGACAGCTTCTTTTACTGGCGCAGTGGCAGAACTGGTGAGAGCTTCTTTAAAACCTGCGTTATCGGTAAAACTCACTTTCACTTTTATCGCTTTGCCCACATCGACATCCGTTAGCGCGTAACTGGCTTTGGTTGCGCCGCTAATCGGTGCGCCGTTGCGTAGCCATTGAAATTTTAACGCAGTCGTTTTAAAGCCGTTGGCATCTTTGATTGCGCTGCTGTCGGCGTTTAAAATTTCATCTTGTTGCGCCGTGCCAATAATTTTTACACTGCCCGTTGCTTTTTGATTTTTGGGCAACCCTTTAACCGCGCTCGTTTCGGGGCTGATTTCACTTTCCACGTTGCCTAATCCGTCTATAAACTGCACTTGCAAACTGATTTTTTTGCCGACATCTGCGCTGGTGAGCGTGTAGTTTTCAGCACTCGCGCTTGTAATCGCATTGCCGTTGCGTAGCCACTGAAAGGAAAATTCTCCCAAACCATCTTCATCATCGAGCGTGCTATCAAAACTTAACATTTGGTTTTGCGTGGCGTTACCCGTGACGGTAAGACTGCCTGTGTGCGGGTTATTTTCAACAGTATCAATGATTGCGGGTTCAAATTCAGAAGTATTGAGCAACACAGAAACATTATCCGTATTCCGATTTGACGTGACTAAATCAGGTTTGCCATCGGCGTTCACATCGGCGATTGCCAATGAAGAAGAACCTGAGGCAATGGGCAAGGTGATTTCATTACTAAAATCCCCCGTGCCATCGCCTAAAAACACCATCGCATTCCCTGCCCATCCTGATAAAGCTAAATCTAAAAAGCCATCGCCATTTAAATCCTGCGCTTGAATCGAAGCAACTTCGTTTGTGTCACTGACGGCAAAATCTATTTTCTCTGCAAAACTCCCGCGTCCATCGCCTAACAGCAGTGAGAAATTATTACTATCGGCATTGGCAGCCGCCAAATCCGCGTTGCCATCGCCATTAAAATCGCCCACCGTCACAGCGCGGCAAAATGCACCTGTGGCAAAAGGAATCTGCTCTGCAAAACCGCCCCGCCCATCACCGAGCAAGACCGACACGTTGTTACTCCAAGGATTTGCCATGACTAAATCGGTATTGCCATCGTTATTAAAATCAGCTGTTGTGATGTAAATAGAACCACCCGCTATAGCAAAGGGGGTTTGCTCAGAAAAACTGCCGTTCCCTTTACCCAGCAATACCGATAGCGTGGCATTGTCTGTTGATGAATAACTAACGGCTAAATCGACTTGACCATCGCGGTTAAAATCGCCCGCAACCACTGAACTCGGATTACTTCCCGCCGCGAACGTTTGTTGTGCTTTAAAACTGCCGTTCCCGTTGCCGAGCAATACCGATACGTCACCACTGCCATAATTAGCCGTTGCTAAATCTGCCTTGCCATCGGCGTTAAAATCAGCAATGGCAACCGAGTATCGTGGGTCATTTCCCACCGCAAAAGTGCTTTGGCTGTTAAAACTGCCATCCCCGTTGCCTAGCAACACTGAGACGTTATCACTGTCAGCATTAGCGGTGACTAAATCGAGCTTGCCATCGTCATTGAAATCCCCAGCGGCAACGCCAAGGGGAAAATCACCTACTGCAAAGGTGGTGTACGGCGCAAAGGTGGCGGGGGTTAGGGTTTTGGATGTGGTCATGGCGTTTGGGTTTCTTATGTGTTGGGTTTAAATGCGGATAGTTGAGTTCGATTTTAACAAATGCGTCAATTTATGCACAACATCTTCCAAACATTCCAGCGATTTCTTTGCCAGCTCGGAATTAAATCGCACATTGCTTTGTGTGTAATTGCAACTGCCCCAGCGTGATTTCATCTTCTGCACAAAAAATTTCTGCACCTGCACGCCCATAATCGTCTGCCATTTTTCGATTAGCGGTGGCAATGCAATTTTAAGTTCCATTCGTAACCATTCATCAATAATTGCTTGCTGAACTGCGACTGATGTTTTCGGACGAACGTGCAGTCGCATTTCGTTGTGCGTGAGCGTAATTCATGGGTGTGCATCTTGTTCAATCACATTGAGCAAATAGCGTTTTCCCCAGACATAACGACTTTTGTTGTCAGATTCTGGATGTCGTGGTGTTTCAACTTGCCTTTGTTGAAGCTGTTTTTGCGACTGTTGAATCCAATCTAATCTTGACATCAGAAAATCGTGAATCGTTTTTGGATGCGCGTGTAATGGCGCGGA
>CAZLGN010000076.1:0-8944 GCA_964558865.1 uncultured Methylomagnum sp. | reverse complement strand
CGCGCCACTCTGAAATTCTGTCGTATTTTGGTGAAATTGGTTTTAAATCAAATCCAAATAATCATGCTTTTTGGGCAACAAAAACAGCTTTTGAGCAAGATTATGAACGCATGGAAAAGTTGCGTGACACCTTGCCGATGGAAATCGACGGCATTGTTTATAAAATTGATGATTTGAATTTGCAGGAAAAATTAGGTTTTATCATCCGCTCGCCAAAATGGGCTGTGGCGCGAAAATTTCCAGCACAAGTTATGACTACGACATTGTTAGATGTAGATTTTCAAGTCGGACGCTCAGGGGTTTTAACGCCTGTTGCGCGTTTAGAACCTGTATTTGTGGGTGGCGTAACCGTTAGTAATGCCACGCTGCATAATATGGACGAAATCGAACGTTTGAATTTGTGTATTGGCGATAACGTTGAAATTCACCGCGCAGGAGACGTGATTCCAAAAGTCGCTAAAGTTGTTGCCGAAGGTGAAACGCGCCAAAAAATTGTGATGCCGACACATTGTCCCGTCTGCAATTCGATTGTGACGCGGGTCGATAAACAAGCGGCTTATCGTTGCAGCGGCGGTTTAAATTGCGCGGCGCAA
This sequence comes from uncultured Methylomagnum sp., assembly GCA_964558865.1. Classification (GTDB taxonomy): domain Bacteria; phylum Pseudomonadota; class Gammaproteobacteria; order Methylococcales; family Methylomonadaceae; genus UBA10906. Next base: position 8,351 of record CAZLGN010000076.1, on the reverse strand, counting down.
ATCGCTGAACGCATTAAATACTACGCCTCGCGCAATTGTATGAACATTCGCCAACTTGGTGCGAAGTTGATTGAAATTTTGTGCGAGCAAAGCGTTTTAAACAACATTGCGGACATTTACCGTTTGCAAATTGATGATATTGCGAATTTGGACGGGCAGGGCGAAAAAAATGCAACCAAAATTCTTGCGGCAATTGAAGCCTCAAAACACACGCAATTCAGCACCTTTTTAACGGCACTCGGCATTCCTGAAATTGGTGAAAGTGGCGCGAAAAATTTGGCAAATTATTTTAAATCGTTAGAAAAATTACGCGCCGCCGATGTTGAAACCTTGATACAAGTGCCAGATGTTGGCGCAATAACAGCCAATAATGTGCGAGCGTTTTTTGACGATGCAACACACAATCAGCTAGTTGATGACTTGCTTGCAGCAGGTGTTTATTGGAATGAGAATGAAAATTCAGCTGTTGAAAATACACAAAAACTAGTAGGTGAAACATGGGTTTTAACTGGCACGCTAACTTCGCCACGCAACGAAATCAAAGCAAAATTAGAAAGTTTAGGCGCGAAAGTTTCGAGTTCTGTTTCAGCCAAAACCACCTGCGTGTTAGCAGGCAAAGCAGCTGGAAGTAAATTGACACAAGCCGAAAAACTAGGCGTTAAAATTCTCGATGAAACACAATTTTTAGAACTTCTTCAAACTTATGACACACACTAATTCACTCGTTCTCGCCAGTGGTAATGTGGGAAAAATCAAAGAATTGCAAGCCTTGTTGCCTGCTTACACGCTAATTCCACAAACACAATTTAACGTTTCTGAAATTGTAGAAACAGGCACGACATTTGTTGAAAATGCGATTTTGAAAGCGCGTCATGCCGCCAGAATTTCAAACTTACCTGCGATTGCAGACGATTCGGGCTTAGTTGTTGCGGCGTTGAATGATGCGCCAGCGATTTATTCGGCACGTTATGCAGGGCAGGGCGCAACCAATGCTGAAAATATCGCTAAACTTTTGCGTGAATTAGACGGCGTGCCAATAGAAAAACGGCAAGCGTACTTTTTTTGTGTAGTGGTTTTGATGCGCCATGCGGATGATCCGTGTCCGATAATCGCCCAAGGACGTTGGAATGGTTACATTTTGGAACAGCCGCAAGGTGAACACGGTTTTGGTTATGATCCAATTTTCGGTGTTCCGACGCATCACTGTAGCGCGGCAGAATTGCCATTTGAAATTAAAAATAGTCTAAGTCATCGGGGGCAAGCGTTAACGGAGTTGCAGCGTGAGCTGTCCACATTTCACGGTAACTTTTTTGTAAAATAGGATGAAGCAATTCGGGCGCGATGTCAGCGAGCGGTTGTAATACAAACGTATAAATTTCAATGTCGGCACGCGGTAATTTTAACGTGCCATCATCGATAATCACGTCACCGTACAAAAGCAAATCCAAATCCAAAGAGCGGGGCGAAAATTTTTGACTTGTCGATAAACGTCCGTGCAAAAACTCTAATTCGCGTAATTTTTTAAAAACGTCATGAGCTGATAAATCACTCTCAAAACCGACAACTAAATTATAAAAATTGTCGCCCGCAAAACCTACCGCTCCCGTCTCATAAATCGGAGAAATAGTTAATTCGCCAAACGTTGCGCGTAACGAATTCAATCCTGCTTTGATATTTTTTGTTTTATCGATATTACTACCAACGCTGATAAAACATTGTGTCATAAACTTATTCGCTCCAAATCTTCCAAGCGCAATGCGGTCAACTCACGTCCCCAAACACAGCCCGTATCAATGCCAAAACAATTGTGTCCCGCATAAAATCCTAAGGCTGCCCAATGCCCAAAAACGAGTTTGATGTTGGCAGTTTTGCGATTTTCAATTTGAAACCAAGGGAATAAATTTGCGGGTTGTGAGCCTAATTCGCCATTATTATCAAAATCTAAACATCCTCTTTCATCACAAAAACGCATTCGAGTGAAGCAATTAAAAATAAAACGTAATTGCTCAATGCCTTTCAAATCGTCCGACCAACAATTCGGTAAATCACCATAAAGTTCTGCTAAAAACATTCGATAATCATCCGCCTGTAATGCTTTTTCAGCCAATCGCGCCATCGTTTGCGTTTGCGCTAAATTCCATTGCGGTGGTAATCCTGCGTGCAATAAACCCATTTCTAGCGTTTCGTCATAATGAAAGAGCGGTTTTTGGCGCAACCAATTCAATAATTCGTCACAATCTGGCGCGTCTAAAATGGATTGAATGGTATCTTTGCGCTTCATTCGCTCTGGAAAATTGGCTGCCAGTAACAAATGAATATCGTGATTACCTAAAACGGTAATGGCAGCCGAACCTAAATTTTTTATGAAGCGCAACGTTTCGAGAGATTTCGCGCCACGATTGACCAAATCGCCTACAAACCAAAGTCGATCCGTATTTTTATCGAAAGAAATTTTATCCAGTAACATCAATAATTCGTCGAAGCAGCCTTGTACGTCGCCAATTGCGTAAGTCGCCATAAAAATCAATGCAACGTGCGCGGAATCGTTAAGGTGAACGGTGAGATTTGTGCGTTAAATGTTTCGCCATCATCGTCCCGAAAAGTGTAATAACCTTGCATAATGCCAACATCCGTTTCGAGTAACGCGCTACTGGTATAACGAAAACTTTCACCCGTGTTAATGCGCGGTTTCATGCCAATGACACCATCGCCGTGGACTTCTTCTGTTTTACCGTTGCCATTAGTTAAAATCCAATGCCGTTTTAATAGTTGTGCCGCCCTTTTACCCGTATTCGTGATAGTGATAGTATAGGCGAAAGTATAGCGATTTTGCTTGCTGTCGGATTCGGTTTCGACAAATGAAGCGGTCGCAGTGATATTTATATTATGATTTTCATTCATGAAAGTAGTTCGCAAAATTTCCATTGGTTTAACTGATATTTTTTGCATTTTATCCTAACAATAACAAAAGCAGGCAGCGATATTCCATGAAGTATAAAAATTATCTGATTATTATGTTGTTACTTGCCGCTTCACCACAGCTTTATGCTGCTGAAGATGGCAAAGATTTATTTCTCGCGGCAATGAATGGCAACGAAGGACGTGTGATTACTTTGTTGAATCAAGGCATCGACGTAAATAGTAAAAATGCGGGCGGACGTACTGCGTTAATGGCGGCGTGTTTCAGTGGCAATTTGCATAGTGTAAAAACATTGTTAGCTTACGGCGCAGATGCCAATATCACTGACGGTTCTGGAAATACGGCGTTATTAGATGCGCTGATTTTTGGTGACGAAGACATTGTCAATTTGCTGATTAAAGCGGGTGCAAATGTCAATGCTCAAGACGCACAAAAAGTTCCACTTTTAGAACGCGCCAAAAAAATTAGCGGTGAAAATATCGTCACATTATTAGAAGCGGCTGGTGCGAAAGGTGCAGAACCGCCAAAGCCTCCTGAACCAACTGCGGAAGAACTTGCGGCTAAAAAAGCGGCGGAAGAAGCGGCAGCGGCAGAAGCCGAAGCGGCGGCAAAACCTAAGAAAAGACGATGAGAGGTAACGACAATGCGGATGCACATTATTGGCGTAGGAACGACGTTCATGACGGGTTTAGCTATGCTGGCGCGTAGAGCGGGGCATTACGTTTCAGGTTCCGATACCTGTTTTGATTTACCGACTCGGACAAAGCTAACCGAAGCGAACGTAATTTTGAAAGAAGGATTTAGTTCCGAAAATGTTGCAGATAAGCTCGATTTAGTCGTTATTGGTAATGAATTATCACCGACAAACGTAGAATTACTTGAAGCGCGTAGACGTATGGTGCCGTATGTTTCAGGAGCTTTTTGGCTTCAAGAATATATTTTGAATGATAAATGGTCGAATTATGTTGCTCCGTCGCCTCAAATCGAGGAACCTGTTAAAAAATCGAACGTCCCCAAAATTAACGAAAAACCGCCCGCTAAACGTGCGCCCAAAATACCGCCTGAACGGGGTACAAAAGTTAACCATCGAATTATTCAGTAATTATGCGTATACATATTTTAGGAATTTGCGGCACGTTTATGGCAGGTTTAGCCGTTATCGCCAAACAGTTGGGGCATGATGTTAGTGGCTCTGATCAAAATGTTTATCCACCGATGAGCGATCAATTACGCAATCAAGGTATCAGACTCAAAGAAGGCTATTGCACTGAAAACTTAAACGACAATCCCGATTTAGTGATTATTGGTAATGCGTTATCGCGCGGAAATACCGAAGTTGAAGCGATTTTAAATCGCGGATTGTCCTACACCAGCGGCGCACAATGGCTGGCAGAAAATGTGTTGCAATCAAAATGGGTTTTAGCTGTCGCAGGGACGCACGGAAAAACCACGACGAGCAGTATGTTAGCGTGGATTTTGGAAGTAAACGGTTTCAATCCCAGTTTTTTAATCGGCGGCATTCCGTTGAATTTTGGCTTGTCTGCGCGATTAACTAATTCCCGTTTTTTTGTAATTGAAGCAGACGAATACGACGCAGCATTTTTTGATAAGCGTTCAAAGTTTGTGCATTACCGTCCGCGAACCGCAATTTTGAATAATTTGGAATATGACCATGCTGATATTTTTCCTGATTTAGCAGCAATTCAAAAACAATTTTACCATTTTATCAGAACCGTACCAAGTGAAGGATTGTTGATTGCGCCAGAAAATGATTTAGCGTTAGAAGAAACCTTGGCGTTAGGTTGTTGGACTCCCGTTACTTACACCAGTATTCAAGGTGAAGGCAATTGGAATGCCGTTTTATTGACGCGCGATGGCAGTCATTTTGCCGTGTATTTTGGCGTTCATCATCAAGGCGAAGTGTATTGGAATCTGACGGGGGAGCATAATGTTCGAAATGCGTTAGCAGCAATGGCGGCGGCGCATCACGTTGGTATTTTGCCGCGCGACGCAATCAGTGCATTGTCGAATTTTCAAAATGTAAAACGTCGAATGGAAGTGTTAGCGTCTAAAAACGGCGTGACAATTTACGACGATTTTGCACATCATCCCACGGCAATTGCGACGACGTTAGATGGTTTGCGTCAACGTGTTGGTGGTGAAAAAATTATTGCGATTGTCGAACCGCGTTCAAATACTATGCGTTTAGGCGTTCATCAGCATACGTTGGCGGCTTCGTTACGCGCGGCAGATTTAGCAATTATTTATCAACCTGAATCGCATAGCACGCTGACTTTCGCAAGCAACACTGTTGTTTATCAAAATTTAGATGAAATTGTGATGCGGTTTCATCAAGAAATTCAATACGGTAGCCATGTGGTTTTAATGAGCAACGGTAGTTTTGGTGGGTTAAATTCACGACTTGTTAGTGAGTTGTGAGCTGAAATTCCTTAATACTAACGCCATACATTCTAACGCCATACATTCATTAAAAAAGTGGTGGTTTTTAATTGATAAAATGGGGTTTTTCATAAATTAAAGTAACTATACTTGCAATAATTGAACTATACTTGACTCATACGGTTTAAATTTTTGAGATTTTAGCTATGCAAGTGCATGAAAAAATACGATTTATCCGCCAACAAAACGGTTGGTCACAAGAAGAAATGGCATCGAAATTGGGAATGTCTTTAAATGGGTATGGCAGTATTGAGCGGGGCGATACGAATGTTAGTTTATCGCGGCTCAACGATATTGCGGCAGGGTTCTGTGTGAATGTGCGTGAATTATTTGGCGATATATCGTGCCGATCGGATAGAAATGTTTTCAATTCGATGGGGGCAAATAATGTGGAAACGCAAAATAACCAGTGTTATTTTAACTGCCATTTTACTGATGGAACATCTGGGTGTAGTTACTTAGAGATGAAATGTGAATTTGAAAAACTAACATTTATCAACGAGCAGCAAAAAAAAGAAGTCATGCTTTTGAAAGAAATAAATGAATTACTCAAAAAAGCATCATCAATCAACTAACTGATATGAAGCCGCTATTCGCTGACAATTTCGTTGGCGTTTAATGCGTTCCAGCCAACAACAATGAGGTATGTCATTAACGCTACGGTGGAAATTAGAATAAAAATTCCAATGCCTAAGTCGAAAGTGATTGCCGCTAAGAAAAATCCAGCTAACGCCAACCACGTTGTTTTGATTTGCCATTCAAAGTGCGATTCCAACCACGTTTCCATTACGTCACTTCTGTAGAAAGTTTAACCAAATGCCGATTAGCAATGGAAACCCAGCAACAAAAAAGCTCAAAACTTGGCAAAGGTAAACTGCCGCAGCGATTCTTTTCAATGATTGTAACGTGTCAATATCTGTGTTCGCGAGGCTTTCCGTTCAGAACTTTGTTAGTAGAATTGGCATTGTTTGACAATCGCATTGAGCCACGGCACTTGGGCGAATGTGTTTTACCGCTGTGTTTGCCATTCGCTAATAAATTGAGGTGTCCTTCGTTTTGCCCAATGCCCGATTCTTTCAAACGCATCCAATCCAAATTAAAAAGAGCCATTGGATGCTTGCCATTAGCGGCTTTTTGATACCAGAATGTAGCTAATTCATAGTTTTTCACCACGCCATTACCGTGTTCATAATACTCGCCCAATTTGAATTGCGATTCGACATTGCCAGATTCTGCTTTTGAATAATGCAGAAGATAAAGTTCTTTATATTCACGTCTCGTTAGCATCACCACACCATTTTAGGTTGTTTCAACAAATTAAAAACGCTGTCTAAGCTAGACATTGGGGACTCATTTTGCATCAACGAAGTCACATGCAGGTCGTAAAGCTGTTTCCGATCTCTCACCATATCTAAAATGCTTTGCTGATAAGATTCAGGAAGCTGTTTAAATGTTGTAACCATTTCGTCTAATTCTTCCTCGTTACACATAAGTGACCTCTATGAGTTGATAATTCATGCAATTCAATACAGAACAACGTTCACAATAACTTCTCAAATTCACGGATTTTAAAAACATTTCTCACTTCTTCCCATTTGTCGTAATAATGCAACTATATTAAAAAATATCGAAGTTGAGACGTTATTGTGAACGTTGTTCTGTATCTACGGGCAAATTGTTGCACTTAACATGTCGAATTACTATCAAGTTACACTTGTTATTTACCCCATTAAATGGGCTGAATTTAAAGTGTATTCGATGAAAAATGTTGTAACCCAGCGTAAGTATTTGCCATTTTCCAATATAATCTCCTTCATTCGTAATTTTCACACATTTTAAACACCTATGACTAATAAGCTCTCCCACCGCTTTTGTGTTGCACCGATGTTAGATTGGACGGATCGGCATTGTCGTTATTTTCATCGCTTGCTTTCAAAGAATGCACTCTTATATACGGAGATGGTCACAACTGGCGCGTTAATTCACGGAAATTCGCAACGATTTTTGCAATTTAATCCAGAAGAACATCCTGTTGCCTTACAGTTGGGCGGCAGTAATCCGCGTGATTTGGCGATTTGTAGCAAAATGGCTGAGGATTTTGGTTACGAGGAAGTGAATTTAAATATCGGTTGTCCGAGTGATCGCGTTCAAAATGGAAAGTTTGGCGCGTGTTTAATGGCAGAGCCGCAATTAGTGGCGGATTGTGTTGCGACGATGCAAGCGAATGTGAAAATTCCAGTGACCGTAAAATCGCGGATTGGTATTGATGAACGTGATTCGTATGAAGAATTAACGCTGTTTATAGATACTGTCGCGCAAGCAGGTTGTGAAACATTTATTGTTCATGCGCGAAAAGCGTGGCTGAAAGGTTTGTCACCGAAAGAAAATCGGGAAGTTCCGCCGTTGCGTTATGACGTAGTGTTTCAATTGAAAAAGGATTTTCCACAACTTGAGATTGTGATTAACGGCGGAATTACGACTCTTGAACAGTCGAAAACATTGCTTGAAAATGTTGATGGTGTGATGCTGGGGCGTGAGGTTTATCAGAATCCGTATTTATTAGCAGAAGTTGATAATGTTTTATTCGGTGATAATTCGCCGATTTTGTCCCGTGAAGACGTTGTGAATGCGTTGTTGCCTTATATTTCGTCACAATTACAACATCCAGAGATGCGGTTGAATAGTATCAGTCGGCATATTTTGGGATTATTTCATGGTGAATATGGCGCACGTTTATGGCGACGTTTTTTGAGTGAAAATGCTTGTAAATCAAATGCAAATGAACGGATTTTGTTGAGTGCATTAGCGTTGACGCAAAAAGAAATTTAAAATAATTTGAAAAAATTTTTGACAAACTAAAAAAAATCGCTATAATTTTAAAACTTAGCTACGGCAACGTAGCTAAGACGAAAAACAAAAAGCTCTTTAAAAACTTAAATCAAAATAATTTGTGTGGGTGCTTGTGACGTTA
>CAZLGN010000075.1:0-8984 GCA_964558865.1 uncultured Methylomagnum sp. | reverse complement strand
ATTTAGAACTTGAACAAGAATTGCTCGCCGACCCAAAAGAAATTGCTGAACATTTGATGTTGATTGATTTGGGACGTAATGACACAGGGCGCGTGGCTGAAATTGGCACGGTTCAACTGACCGACAAAATGATTGTCGAACGTTATTCGCACGTTATGCACATCGTTTCAAATGTCACGGGAACGTTGAAACAAGGTAAAAATGCGTTTGATGTTTTGGCAGCAACATTTCCCGCTGGAACAGTGAGCGGTGCGCCAAAAATTCGCGCAATGGAAATTATTGACGAACTCGAACCTGTCAAACGTGGCGTGTATTCGGGCGCGGTGGGTTATATCGGTTTGAAAGGAAATTTAGACACGGCGATTGCAATTAGAACGGCTGTGATTAAAGACGGTAAATTACACATTCAAGCGGGCGCGGGGATTGTCTACGATTCTGTGCCGCAAAACGAATGGGAAGAAACCATGAACAAGGGGCGTGCTGTGTTTCGTGCGGTTGCAATGGCGGAAGCGGGTTTGGAAGGTGAGCAATAATTATGGATGAAAAAATTACAATTTTTTGCTATGGCGGTTGCGGTCGAAGCGTTACTGTTCGCAAAAAGAAAATACAAGAAGCGAATTACTATCTTTGCAATTCCAAAGTGGACGGACGCATTTGTGAAAGTAAATTACCGTCTCTTGATCGTGAACATGGTTACGTTAGACACGTTTATATGAATACAGCGGCTTCTTTTTGGGGTTATCGTGATGCAGTTGCAACAGCAGAAGAAGCAAAATCGGTTAATCGCGCAAAAGAAATACTTGCCGCAGGTATTACACAAAAAATAATTAGCGATTTAATGAATAAACCGTTGAATTCGGAAGGAGGGCAACTTTGAATTCTGCATCTGAAGCAAAACTGCTCAAAAAATTTCTCGACCCCTTAAAAGTTTGCAAAAGATATAAGCCAAAATTTGGTCAAGGCAACAAAGAAGCAGGTGTAAGCCTTGGTCAATTTATGGATTTATATGGTGCCGACCCGTTTTATTCATGGTGTGGTTTAGATTCCGATTTGATGTACTCAGCGCATAAAGCCGCTGGTGGAATGACATCAATTTATCGTCAAATTGGAAAAGGTTGCGAAAATTTATTTCGAGAAATCATCATTGACACGACGGGTTATCAAGATAGAACCTCAGCAGAATGGTCTTACAAAACTAAAACAAGTTCAGGCAAAGAAAAAACGCTTTCCCTCGACGGCAGATTGTTACTTTCAGATATTGAAAACGAAAATATCAAATCAAATGTAGAGCTTTGGATTAAGGATTATTGTGCAATGCTTCAATCGGAAATACCAAAACATGGCGCGGTTTTTGAGGTACGTCAAGGTTATAAAAGCAAAGACAGTAAACGACAAAATGCGGATATTGATAACGTGGCGGTTGCCTGGTCACAAGGCTATTTACCTGTTTTTGCCATTTTTTCAGGTCAAATTGATGGCGATTTAGTTTTGCGCTATCGAAATAATCGCGCTGGCATTATCGTTGGTTCACAAACTGGAACAACTCAAGAATCACTTTTTACATTTTGTAACGATATTTTAGAGTATAACTTAGCCGATTTTTTCAAAAGAAATTCACCCGTAATCAAAATAGAAATGCACGAAACATTAGAGGCATTGCTCAATGCTGCTTAATTACGAAGATATAATCACACAACGTGCTGACTATACGTTTAAGCATAATAAAAATCTGGGTAGGCATGGCTGGTTACGCTTAACGCCTGCGTATTCTGTGAAATTAGTTAATCGTTTGCTTGAAAAAGTAGATTCTCACATTTCGATTCTTGACCCATTTTCAGGAACAGCAACAACTGGACTTGCCGCCGCTGAACATGGAAATGACGCAGTAACGTTTGATATAAACCCATTTTTAGTTTGGTTTGGTAACGCAAAATGCCAAAACTATTCTGAAAAAAATTTAACCGTTTTAAACAGCAAAATTTTGGATTTACTCAAAACTGTTGAAAAAACGCTAAGTCATGATAATTGGACACCACCATTGTTTAACATTGAGCGTTGGTGGTCTAAACATACATTGCAAATTCTCGCCACACTTCGGACAGCTTTAGTTGAATCAATTGGCGAACCTAAAGAAAACGAAAACACAGTAGACAATCTTGCATGGGTTGCTTTTTGTCGGCTGATTATCGAAACGTCTTCTGCCGCGTTTAATCATGTTTCAATGTCGTTTTCTACAGAGGTAAGTCATTATGGTGTTGTTCATGTTCTTAGCCTTTATGAAGAAATTTTTGATTATGTGATTTCGTCTTGCGCTAAAAAAATTAGGGGCAGTTCAAAAGTTTTACATATAGACGCACGCTCTATTCCTGAAATGGATATGAAGTTTAATTTGGTAATTACATCACCGCCTTATCCGAACAGAATGAGTTACATCCGTGAACTTCGTCCATATATGTATTGGACAAAGTTTATTGGAGAAGCAAGGGAGGCGGGTGAAATGGATTGGAAGGCAATCGGTGGAACATGGGGAATTGCAACAAGTCGTCTCAATGATTGGATACCAGAGGAAAAAAAATTACCTCAGTTGCTGTATGAAACGGTAAATAACATTTCAAAATCAGAATCTAAAAATGGAAAATTACTTGCCAACTATGTGCTTAAGTATTTTCATGATATGCACTTGCACTTTGCTTCACTTCGTCACGTTTTATCTGATAACGCAGAGCTTCACTACATTGTTGGGAATTCAACGTTTTTTGGAATTATGGTAAATACGGCTGAAATACTGGCTATTTCAATGAAAAATTTGGGCTATGAAGATATTAATTATGAAATTATTAGAAAGCGAAATTGTAACAAATCACTGTTTGAATATGATGTTTCAGCAAAATGGACTAGAAAATAAAGGAGAGCAACTATGAAAGTCGTAATGGTTGATAACTACGATTCATTTACTTACAACTTGGTGCAGTATTTGGGCGAGTTGGGCGCAGAAGTTATCGTCGTTCGGAATGACCAAGTTAGCGTCGCCGATATTGCGGCGTTAAATCCTGACAAAATTGTGATTTCACCAGGTCCTTGTACGCCAAAAGAAGCAGGTGTTTCAGTTGAAACGATTTTACATTTTGCAGGAAAAATTCCACTTTTAGGCGTTTGTTTAGGTCATCAAAGTATTGGTTATGCGTTTGGCGGTAATGTGATTCACGCTAAACAAATTATGCACGGCAAAACGTCGCTGGTTTATCACGCTGACACGGGCGTTTTTAAAGGCTTGAATAATCCATTTACCGCAACGCGCTATCATTCGTTGGTGATTGAACAATCAAGTTTGCCCGAATGTTTAGAAATCACCGCGTGGACACAAAATGAAGAAGGTGAAATCGACGAAATTATGGGTGTGCGTCACAAAACGTTTGATATTGAAGGCGTGCAATTTCATCCCGAATCAATTTTGACTGAACACGGACACGATTTGTTGCGGAATTTTCTGCAACGTTAGTTTATAAATTTGGAAAATTTTAATGTACCAAAATAAAACGGTTCAAACGCTCATTGAGCAAATGCGAATTACTGAATTTGAAATTGAACACCGCAAATCACTGCTTTTTATAAAAGAAAAAGATGCCAAGGTGTTAAGAAACTTCAAACCCGTCATTGAAAATCACTTGGAAGAAATTATTAGTAGTTTTTATGTACAGCAAACCAAAATTCCAGAAATTGAAATTCTGATCGGCGATTCAGGCACGCTGGAACGCTTAAAAGCCGCGCAACGACTTTACATTTTGGATTTATTTAGCGGTATTTACGATGTGGAATATGTAAATAGTCGTTGCCGCATTGGTTTAGTGCATAAGCGTATTGGTGTCGAGCCGAAATTTTATTTGGGTGGCGTATTATGCCTAAAAGATATGCTCAGTGTCGTCATCGCAGAAACGTTGCCAGATACCATGGAAGCCCAAAATATTTGGACGGCATTAGATAAATTATTGATGTTTGATATTACGCTAGTTTTTGATACTTATATTCGCAGTCTTGTTTCTGAAATTGAAGTTGAGAAAAATAAATCAGACAGTTATGCGATGAGTTTAGAAGAAAAAGTGCGTATCAGAACTAAGCAACTCGATGACTTGTCGCGCCTTGACCCGCTGACAGGTTTATTAAACACGCGCCAATTACACGAAATACTTGAAAAATCATTGCGTAGCGCACAACGTCGTCGCGAGCCTATGACTGTGCTTTATATCGATGTGGATGATTTTAAAATCGTCAATGACACACAAGGACATCAACAAGGTGATGAAATTTTGCAATCAGTCGGTCACGCAATTTTGGGCTGCGCGAGACTTGAAGATTTTTGTTTTCGTTATGGCGGCGATGAATTTTTTGTCATTCTGACCAACTGCACCGAACAGCAAGCGCATGATATTTACGTTGCAAATTTAGAAAAGAGAATGACGGCATTGGGTATTTCATTAAGCATTGGTGTGGCGCAAACAGGGAGTGAAAATTTTGTTAATGAAGCGGCATTGATTAAAGAAGCCGACGAAGATATGTACAAAAATAAAAAAGCTCATAAAGCGAAAAAGTAGAAATCGTCGTTACAACTGATAAGATGATAATCGACAATTAGACGAAAACTTGAGTGGGGTGCGTTTTTATGAAAAGTTCAACCAATTGGCACGCATCAACAGCTGATGAATCACTCGGACAACGACAAACCTCTCAAACAGGTTTAACAGAAACCGAGGCGAAAGCCCGCTTACAACGTAACGGCGAAAATCAACTTCGCGAAAAACCGCCTAAATCATTGTGGTGGTTATTTTTCGCACAATTCCAAAGTGTTTTGATTTTAATCCTAATCGCTGCTGCATTTTTGGCGACATTTGTTGGCGATAAACTCGACGGCATTGTCATTATGACCGTGGTTTTTATCAATTCACTGCTTGGTTTTTATCAAGAATTTCAAGCTGAAAAATCGCTCGCGGCACTCAAAAAAATGTTGTCATTAAAGGCAACCGTTCGACGCGATAATCAAATTATTGAAATTCCTGCCAAAAATTTAGTAAATGGCGACATTGTTTTGCTTGAGGCGGGCAACAAAGTTCCTGCGGATGGGCATTTGCTTAAAGCGGTTGGACTAGAAGTTGATGAATCGACATTGACGGGTGAATCGTATCCCGTCACTAAAAAGACAGATGCCGTGCCAGAAAATACGCCACTGATTGAACGTAGCGACTGGCTTTTTATGAATAGCGTTGTGACGCGCGGACGTGGTGAAATGTGCGTTATGGCGACGGGAATGGCGACCGAAGTTGGCAAACTCGCGCAATTACTCGCTGAAACAGAAGAACAACCTACGCCGTTACAAAAGCAACTCGACCATTTAGGAAAACGATTAGCTGGATTAGCGTTGATAATTGTACTGGCGTTATTTGGCAGTGCGTTGTGGCGCGGTGAACCGTTGATTGAAACGGCTTTTACCGCGATTGCTTTAGCAGTTGCCGCGATTCCAGAAGGGCTGCCTGCCGTTGTGACAGTAACATTAGCATTAGGAATGCACCGCATGGCTAAACAAAACGCTATCGTTAAACGTTTGGCGGCGGTTGAAACGTTAGGCTGTACAACGGTAATTTGTACCGATAAAACAGGGACATTGACGCTCAATAAAATGACCGTGCAGCAGTTTTTTTATCATGGCAAAACGCATCAAGTTAGTGGTGAAAGTAATGAAATACAAAGTGGAATCACGCCGCCGCTTATAACGAAAAATGATTTATTACTGCCGCTGATATTGTGTAACGACAGTAATTTACGCACCCAAGAAATTATCGGCGATCCAATGGAAGGCGCGTTGTTGGTACTTTCGGAAAAAGGCGGATTCAATTACGAACACATTCGAATGGACTATCCACGTTTAGCCGAAATTCCGTTTAATGCCGAACGCAAATTTATGGCGACTTTTCATCGTCACGGCGAATATATTTATATTTTTGTTAAAGGTGCGCCCGAAGTTATTTTTTCGCAGTGTCGTTTAACGGCGGATGAGCGTGCTGATTTACGCGAAAGAAATATGAATATGGCGCGTGGTGGTTTGCGCGTTTTGGCTGTGGCGATGCACCGCATTTCCGCCGCCGAGTTCAAACCGCGATTTGGCATTCCAGATGAAAATTATCTATGGCGATGCTTAGATAAATTGCAATTTTCCAGTTTAATTGGCTTGCAAGATCCCCCACGCCCAGAAGTGCGTGAGGCGATTCGTCTCTGTCAACGTGCGGGAATTGCAGTCAAAATGATAACGGGCGACCAAGCTATAACGGCAATCGCTATTGCACATGAATTGGGTTTGCACGGTGAAACGCTAGAAGGACAAGACTTAGCTAAATTAAGTGATGAAGAATTAGCGCGACAAATTAACGGCATCAGTGTTTTTGCTCGAACGGCACCCGAACAAAAAATGCGCTTGGTCAATGCGCTCAAAAAAGCAGGTCATATTGTGGCAATGACTGGCGATGGCGTAAATGATGCGCCAGCGTTGAAAAGTGCAGATATTGGCATTGCAATGGGCAAAAATGGCTCGGATGTGGCGAAAGAAGCCGCGACGATGATTTTGACCGACGATAATTTTGCGGCGATTGTGAATGCCGTCCGTGAAGGGCGTGGCATTTACGACAATATGGTGAAATTTATTCGCTTTCAACTTTCGACCAACATTGGCGCGATTTTGTGTGTGGCGTTTGCGCCGTTGTTGGGTTTGCCGTTACCTTTTACGGCAATTCAATTACTTTGGATAAACATTATTATGGATGGCCCGCCCGCCATGTCGTTAGGTATCGATCCTGTTCGAGCGGGAACGATGTTCGAGCCGCCTCGTTCAGCGGGTGATCAATTATTGTCGTTGCGACGTTTAATGCAGTTGTTTTTTTACGGCGCGATTATGGCGAGCGGTACATTGGGAATTTTGTTTTACGATTTGCAATTTCACGATGATGAACACGCTAAAACACTGGCTTTTACAACGTTTGTATTATTCCAAGTATTTAATGTTTTCAATGCACGGTCTGAAAAAAGCACGGCTTTTAATCGCCAATTCTTCAAAAATCGGTGGTTGTGGTTATCGTTAATTTCAGTCGTCGCGCTACAAATCGGAATGGCGCAATGGGAATTGGCTCAAACTGTTTTTCATACAGTCGATTTAAATTTAGACGATGGTTTATTTGCATTAGGCGTGGCGAGTAGCATTTTGATTTTAGAAGAGCTTCGTAAGCTGATTCGACATAAAACCTATCGAGCAATATAAAAAACAAGGAACGAAAATGGCAAATATTTCACGCTTTTCTATGGCGGACGTTATTCAATGAAGCAATACATTATCAACACGCCAAATTTACAGAGTTTATCTAAACGTCTGAGTGGTTTTGCCGTTACGGTGATTTGTTGGGTGATGTGGGGATATTTACTGTATCCAATTATCACTGTTATCAATTGGCTGCGCGGCGATTACGATGTAATTAACGAAATGCGCTGGTTTGGTGGCTATAAAAGTTTGTTGGAATTGCTAGAAATTTACGTTGGCACCTTAATCGTTTTAGGCGTGGTGTGGATTACTTGGATTTTGTTGCGTAAATTACGCCGCCAACGCATTTTGCCCGCCGCTGAAAAAGTGGTGACTGATACCGAAATTTCTGCATTTTATAATGTTAACGTCAAGAAAATAAGCCGCTTTCGTGAACAACAAAACGTGACCGTTTTTTTTGATGCCGACGGGCGAATTATCGATTTGAAATAAGGGATTTTTGAATGAATCAAACCGATTATAAACACTTCGTTAAACAACTTAATCAATGGAATCATGCTTATCACGTTCTCGATGCGCCATGTTGTGGCTAAAAACCTTATGATCGCACGACTAATAACAAAATGGAGTTAAAAATGAAAGTTGAATTTTTAGTACAGGGTTCCGCTATAGAACCTTACAAAGTTACGTTTCAAAGAGCTGGGCAGCACTTGTCAGCTTTTTGTACCTGTCCTGCTGGAATAAATGGTCAATACTGCAAGCATCGTTTTTCTATTTTGCGTGGTGGAACCGAAGGAATCATTAGCAATAATCTAAGCGAAGTAAAAATTGTTGTCGATTTGCTAGCAGGTACTGATATTGAAGATGCACTCATAGAAATGGAACAAGCTGAAATTGAGGCAGAACGAACAAAAAAGATTCTTACAGCAGCAAAGAAAAAAATTGCAACGCTTATGCGTTCTTAAAGTTAAAAGAATTTATGACATTCAAAGATTATCAACAGCTTGTTGCACAACTCAATTCTTGGAGTCATGCGTATCATGTTCTCGACGCACCTCTGATTTCAGATTCGGAATACGATGCTGCGTTTCGGGAACTGCAAACAATAGAGAAACAGCATCCTACTTGGATTGTGTCCGAATCACCAACGCAACGAGTTGGTGATATTGTCAGTAGTGTTTTTCGTAAAATTCCCCACGAAATAAAAATGTTGTCACTGGAGAATTCTTTTTCACTGAAAGAAACAAACGCATTCTTTTTGAGAGCAGCCAAAAGTTTGGTGGATTTAGAAGATTTTGAAAAATTGGATAATTTATTAGCCAAGACAACAATAAAAAAAGCACAAGAATTAAAATCAGAATTTAAAGCGTTAGCGATAAGTGAATTATTCGAAAAGTTGCCGATTTTTAGCGAACCGAAATTGGACGGTTTTGCAATTAGTTTGCATTATGAAAAAGGCATATTGATGTATGGTGTAACACGCGGTGACGGTGAAATTGGCGAAGATGTCTCACATACTATTAAAACGGTTCAATCTATTCCGTTGAAATTACAAACCGACACACCGCCTGAAATTTTGGAGGTACGCGGCGAAGTGTTTATGACAAAGTCGGTTTTTGAACAACTTAATCAAAGTGAAAATGTCCGCTCGTTTGTGAATCCACGCAACGCAGCGGCGGGAACAATTCGC
>CAZLGN010000074.1:0-9172 GCA_964558865.1 uncultured Methylomagnum sp. | reverse complement strand
ATTTGGGTGATTTTTATTCCTATTATCCCTCTATTTTGAAGTTTGATGTAGTAGTCACATCATAAAGTAACGCTTTGCACGTGCAAAAAGGAAACCGCCTATCGGCGGAAGCCATTTTGATTTGGACGGGGCTGCACACACCCCGCCCAAATCCGCGACATTGATTGCAACTTCGCTTTACTCGTTGCTAGTCGCTCCGTTCGCCCTAAAGGGCGAGGTTTAAAACCAGCAAGGAATTTTTGATTAAACTTAAACCGAGATTTAAACAAATGATAATTTACAAAGGTGCGTCACTAATCAATGGCGAGTCCATTGTGGGGATATTGACTTTCGGCTCGCACAATAAAAAGACGGGAAACATGATTCAGGCTTGGATTATTCCCGAAAAAAATCCCAACAAAAACAAGGATGCCGATATTGCGGTCTGTGGTGACTGCCCTTTGAGACTGGGGGCGTGTTATGTTAATAAAGCATTTTCAGTCGGTGGTGTTTATAAAAAATATAAACGTGGCGGTTATCCAGAATTTGATAAACGATTTCTTCGAAATGAAACGCTCCGAATTACCGCGTGGGGCGACCCTGCTGCAATACCGTTTGAAATTTGGGAAAACTTGGCGAGACGAGTGACAATGAATACGGGCTACACGCACCAATGGAAAACATGTGACCAACGAATGCAGCGTCTTGTCATGGCTTCAACTGAAACCGTGACGGATACATTGCTAGCACAGTCGATGGGTTGGAAAACTTTTCGTATCAAGCCAGCGTATGCGCCTCTCTTGCCAGGCGAAATCATCTGCCCATATACGACGGGTGATATATTAAATTGCAAGAGTTGCGGTATCTGCGACGGTACCAAAAGCAACGTGGTAGTAAATGTCCATGGATTAGGATACAAAATTACAATGTTTAACGAAATGTTTGATGCAGGTCATTCACGCTAGATTGGGTACTTGCAAATAACAAACAAATGTCATAAATTTGCCTACCTTCAAATGCAAAAGTTAGGTGAACAGTGAGCAGCAGCATTTTAATCGGTTCTAAAAAAAGCCGCATCAGTATATCGACGCAGACCACACACGTTGCTTCAAACAAAAGTATAAAAGTTTTCCCGCATAGTGATTCGCTGTTGGGTGGTAATTATGTCTAATAGAAGACTTCCGACCCCCATAGAAAAGTTGACATCCAAAACAACATTTATTGATACCGTTGATAAATTGTCACTTAAAAATTTATCTTTGGAAGAGTTGGCACAACGGTTTGATGATATTGAACAGCAGGCACAATTGTTTCAGGGGCGAATTTTATTAGAAGCACGGAACCGATTTAAATCGGATCCTTCATTTGGTGACTGGGTGGCTAAGGTAGGCGGAGTATTATGTTCCTGTGGTAGGCAGCATCGAACAAAGCTAATGAATTTAGCTCGATTCTTTGATGGTCGTGAACTCGATAAAATCTCGGTAACAGCAGCTTATGAAATATCAGCCCCAGTGAACGCGGATGTTGCAAAAGATGTTTATGAGTATGTAAAGGGGAAAAATTTACCTGTTGCCGAGGTGAAGCGGCAGATTGCAATTCGAAAGGCGAAATCGGAGTCGTCATCACTTGTTTCAATTATTGCTCCAGTTTTGGGGCTACAACCCGTTGCACCTCCAGTTTTGGAAATAAAATCGATTGCAGAACCTGAAAAAGCTGAAAGTATCGAGCAGCATCACGAAGCTATCCCTGTGTTAGAAGAAACTTCTGATATTGAGCAGCGTAGCAATGAGGTCGATTTAAAAAGTCAAATTATGGCATTGGTAAAAGGGGTTAGAATTGGCGATGCTATACGCATTCTAAAGGAATGTTTTGAGGAGTTGGATACAAAGCGATACGGCAGATAAATATCAAAAGCGTCGTAATCGTCAATTGTTCAATTCCAAATTATTATAAATTTTATTGGAGACGATTATGATTTCAGAAGCATTGATTCAGCAGTTACAAGACGCAAAAAATTTGGTTGTACTAACGGGAGCTGGCGTATCCGCTGAATCGGGTATTGCGACTTTTCGTGATGCCTTGACGGTTTTATGGGAAAACTATGATGCGGAAACGTTGGCGAGTGAAGACGGTTTTGAAGCAGCCCCATCATTAGTTTGGGGCTGGTACGAATGGCGACGCAACAAGGTTTTGCAAGCGTCACCAAATCCAGCCCACCGCACGATTGCTCAATTAGCTGACCAAGTGCCTAAATTCACATTGGTCACGCAAAACGTCGATGATTTACACGAACGGGCTGGCAGTCAAAATGTTTTGCATTTGCACGGTAGTTTGCACCATCCACGTTGTTTTGATTGCAACGTGCCTTACGAGTTATCGAGGGAATCGGTGCAAAATATTCAACTCAAGGAAAGTCGGATTGAACCACCGAAATGTCAGATTTGCGGAGGATTAATTCGTCCAGGCGTTGTTTGGTTTGGTGAATCATTACCAGTTGATTTCTGGGAAGATTCTGTCGAAGCATGTGAACAGTGCGATTTAATTCTTATCGTTGGCACATCGGCGGCTGTTTATCCTGCTGCCAGCTTGCCTTACATTGCCCATAGAAATGGTGCGACCATTGTGCAAGTGAATCCAATGATTACGAGCTTTAATAGTATAGCCGCCTACAATTTACATGGCAAAGCGGGTGATATTTTACCAAAATTATACGATGCGACTTTTTTATAAAAGCACCTTGTTTTGTCGCATCCCCCGCTTATTCTAAACGCTATCAAAAACCACCTTGGAGTTTTACTATGCCACAACTTATCAAACACATTGATGCCATTGCGCGTGAAAAAAAACGCGACGTGCTTTATTTAGAATTTAATCCCAAACCTAATGAAGATGATTTTTGGGGTGATAATCACGGTCGTTATTCTTTTAGAGAGGATCCAATTCGCCAAAAAATACTCACTAATCTGACCGAAATGGGGGCGAACTGGTTGAGTTGCGGGGGATTTGCGGACGAAAATTATATGGCGAGTTACGCAGGGCAAGTTTATGTAGATGTGCCTTTCGATAAAGATTTACCACTTTACCAAAAAGTGGAAGCTTACCTTGAACATCCAGATGGCACGATGCGTTTTGAAAATGCGCGGTTTTACGTTTTGCGGCTTGAAATGGCAATGAAAAACGCCCATCACGATGAACCTGGATTTTGGGAAAAATGGGCAGAAGATTTTTAGGGCGGAAATTATGAAAAAACGTCGATACATCAAACGTAAAAAAGTTTATCTCCGTGCGTTTTATAAATTTAAACAGCAAAATGTCCACCCAGAATTTAAACAGTTTTTAGCATGGTACGAAGAACATCAATCAGAATTTAAATTCAAGTTGCATCGGTTTTCAGAAAATGAAATGACAATTGAAGGAGTAAATCCGATTGTTAAACTGTGTTGTGGTTGCGATTTCAACGTTTCTGTCTATTGGAAAGAGATTTATGAAGAACTTTATTCTGTTCTGGCTTCTCCTACAAAAACAGAACATGGCTATGAGGATTTTGCAACAATCGAAGAATGGCGAACCATTTATTTTACTGAGCAAGCGTTAATGGAATGTGAAGTTGTTGAGTCAATACAAGATTGGCTCAACACAAAACTATCATCGTACAAATGGGCTTCTTTTTATAAGTATAGGGGTATTTCAGGCACTTATTTTGGTGCTGAAAAAAATGAAGAGGTTAATGTAGGTCACTTTCCAATTTGGTTAAATCACAAGGAGATACAAAAATGACAATTAAAACTGTACTGACTGAAGGCAAGGTGCCAGTCAAAATTTGGACTGACGAAATCGAAGACCGTGCGCGGTTACAATTGAGTAACATTGCGAGCTTGCCTTTTATACATCGTCACGTTGCGGCGATGCCTGATGTGCATACGGGAATTGGTGCGACGATTGGTTCTGTGATTGCTTGTCACAAGGCGATTATTCCAGCCGCAGTTGGCGTGGATATTGGTTGTGGGATGATAGCGTGCCGATTGTCACTGACTACAAATGATATTGATGAAAAACGCTTAAAAGCCCTCTTTGACCAAATCAGTCGGGACATTCCTGTTGGACGAAATCAACATAAAGAGGAGCGAGCCTTGGCAGAACGTGCATTGCCGTTTGAAGCGCAGTTAATGCTCATGACTGAAAAGCATCCGCAGTTGCTCAAAGCCTTTGGAAAATTTTCGAGTTGGATTTGTCAAATGGGAACGCTGGGGTATGGCAATCACTTTATCGAATTGTGTTTGGACGAGCAGCAACAACTTTGGATTATGTTGCATTCGGGTAGCCGTGGAATTGGCAATGCGATTGGAAACTATTTTATCGATTTAGCGCGTAAAGATATGGAGCAATGGTTTATCCATTTGCCTGACCGTGATTTGGCTTACTTTCCTGAAGGCTGTGAACATTTTAATGATTACACGCAAGCGGTGGATTGGGCGCAACGTTACGCTTTTGAGAATCGCCAGGCGATGTTGGATTTGGTTATTGCGGCATTAAAACGTCATTTACCGCCGTTTGAAGTGACCAAAGAAGCGGTGAATTGTCACCACAATTACGTTGCCCATGAACATCATTTTGACGCTAATGTTTGGGTAACAAGAAAAGGGGCGATTCGAGCGAGGGAAGGTGATTTGGGGATTATTCCAGGCAGCATGGGCGCGAAGTCTTACATTGTGCGGGGTAAAGGAAATCCAGAAAGTTTTCATTCATGCGCTCATGGGGCGGGTCGGAAAATGAGCCGTACTGAGGCGAAGAACACATTTACCAAGGCGGATTTAGCGATGCAAACGGACGGGGTTGTGTGTCGTAAAGATAAGGGGGTAATTGATGAAATTCCGTCGGCTTACAAAGATATTGACGTGGTGATGGCAAACCAAGAGGATTTGGTGGAAGTGGTGCATACTCTGAAGCAGGTGCTGTGTATTAAGGGCTAAAATGCGTGTCCTGATTAACCAAAGATTTTGTTGGTCATTGAGGCGACGACTTGTGAAACATGACTATCGGAAAGATGGGCGTAACGCTTAACCATTGAAAGTGATTTGTGACCAAGCACTTCGGCGATTTCATTGAGCGATGCGCCGTTCATTGCCAAATAGGATGCCGTGCAATGGCGTAGGTCATGCCAACGAAAATCGGTAATTTGAGCGTTGTCTAGGGCGACTTTCCAGTGAAAACGGAGGTCGATAGGCTGGGTTGGTTTTTGACTACTTGGAAAGACCAGACCGTGTGGTTCTTGTGGATGCCGCTGTAGTAATTGTAACGCCAAGCCAGTGATGGGAACGCGGCGACGCAATCCGTTTTTGGTTTGATGAAGAATCAAATAACCGTCTTGCAGATAAACGTCTGCCCAGCTTAAATTCATGAGTTCGCTATAGCGCATACCTGTGCTGAGAGCCAAGACCACGCATACATATAAACAAGGATTAGCGGCATTTTGGCAAGCAGCTAATAAACGAGTGCGCTCATCGTCATTTAAGAAACGAACTCGTCCACGCGGTTCAGTGGGCTTTTTCACCCGCGAAACAGGATTAATAGCGAGCCATTGCCATTCATTTACCGCAACACTACAAACAGCGGATAACGCAGCGAGATAGCGCACGACCGTGGCTGGGGATTTTGCTTTGCCTGTGTTGATGTCACGAAGGCTGAGTTGGTCACGATGATAAGCAACGAGCGTGGCATCGAGTTCATCAAGACCACGCGTTCCGATAACCGATTCCCACCAGCGTAATTGTCTTGTATAGGCTTTCAGTGATTTGGGTTTGTGCGGTAAAACATCGGTCAGATAGCGTTCAATGAGTTGGCTAACGGTATGATTGTGCAACGGTGATGAAGTTGTTGTTCCTTGTTGGCGGAGCTTTGTTTCTGTGGCTTGCGCCCATTGTTTGGCTTCACTGAGTTTTGTAAAGGTCGCGGATTGAGTGGGGGAATTTTTTAGACGAATTTTTACACCATAACGGATTTCGTTTTTATTTGAGATGCGTTTTGTGATGGTGGCCATTTTCATTCCCTTCGTTGGCGGCGACTATGTTTGCGATGGGATTGTAGTGACGGATTTTAGAATTCGCAAGTGCTACGAGCTATCAACGAAACAATAACCATGTGAATTAGCCAAATCTTCGGATAGGGATTTTTTACCGACCGATTTGCTCCACAATTTGTGCATAACATTTCCTACGTTTATCATGTATAATTATGCAGAATTTAACACAGAAAATAAAGGGAGCCGCCGTTTTGATTAAAGTTATGATAAAATTTAAGTACAAAAAAACCGCTGACGAATTAACGTAGCGGTTTAATCGCATAGACTCAGTCTATAAATTCGCGCACTTTGAACTGTTCTTAGCTGGATTACTTCAAAGGCATTTTTACAACGCACCACCGTATAGGAACTACACGATGATTCTGGTTTAGATTTTACCACAAGTGCAGAATAATAAAATACCTAACTCGAGATTTTATTCGCACGTTTCAAAGTTACTGGTAAATTAAACCCATCATCCTGTAGTCATGGAGAACCAAATACCATGATTAACTTACACCGTCACACTCTTTCAAACTTAGCCCTTTCAGTCGGTATTGACTTTAACAAAGTAGCGCAACGCCTACACTATGAAACTCACGGGCAACCTATCAGTGGCAACATTGCTATTGATAAGAAAGCCAACGAAAGTAATCCCTACATTCATGTCAATGCGCCATGGATTGATAGCAAGGGCAACCGATATCCTAATATCACCTTTGGTACCCACGCACACGGCGGATTTACGGTCAATTTCAACGGTTATCGTGAATCACTCGCAGATAAAACCGCGTGGATTGACTATCCAAAACCAAAGCCAGTAGAATCGATAGCACCATCACCAGATAATAATAAATGGCGAATTAAGGCATTTGAGACCGCACTCACTGCGTTTAATTTGGCAACTGGTGAAGGTATAGAGCAACATCCGTACATTATCAAAAAAGGCGTTAATGTTGCGGGTTGTGATATTCGTCTAGTTATATGGATTACTGCAATATGCTATTCATAACATTAACGGCAAACTGTTAGGCTTTCAAACGATAAACGCAGACGGTAAGAAACGGTTTATCGGTAAAACAAGCGGTGGCTTCGTTGTAATTGGCAACGCAAACATGATTAAATTCGGCGCAATTTTTGAAGAAGGTTTAGCCACTGGACTTAGCACTTTTCACAGTAAAACACTTAATCCTAAAGGCTTGCCCGTTGTTGTTTGCTTAGATGCAGGTAATATGCGTAAGGTTGTCGCAGCATTCGTTGAAAAATACGGCAAATATTGCGTCCATTTATACGCTGATAATGATTGCGGATTAAATGAAAATGGGGAATTCACGGGTAATACTGGCGTTTATGTTGCACTAGAAATCTGTGAACAACACGGTATTCCGTCCTATCGATTGCCCGTCAGTGTTGATGGCTTGAAATGTGATTTTAACGATACACAAGAATTCATTGATTGCAAAGTACCTACAGGCGTGGACTATCAAATTGAGTTAATTAAGGCTTGCCCAAAACAATCGCTCAACAAACTAATATGGCAATACGCCTATCAAATCTGCCGTGACACACGCATTGACGCGAAAACCAGTAAGGAATCTGCGGAATTTTTAACTATCGCTGAGGCAACCGCGTTAATAGTTGAAATAGCGGCAGTGCGAGACGTTGACATTGAAAAAGCGGCTGGAAAGTTTGTTCACAAAATGATTGTGCGCCAAGTAACACGGAGGTTCTCTTATCAAGTACCATCAAAACTAAGCACCAAACGGGCGGCAAAGGCAACTATTGAAGAATTAGAAAAACATGGCTTGACTGGCAATCGGGCAGATATTGAAATTCAAATTGAGAATGATGTAAAACGCCGCCGTGAATTGTGCCGATATTTAAACAAAATCACGGACTTTACAGGCTTCCAGCGTCATTTAGTAGATGGTTACGAAACGTGGCGAATTGCTGAAAGACTTGAATGTGAGAATCTAACAGAAAATAAAAATATGTATGTAGACATTAGGGGCATGGGAGCAGGGAAGACTCAGCTCATGGCAGCACGAATTAAAAAAATGTCTTATGCTGCTTATATTACCCATCGTGCCGCATTGGTTGCAGATGCGTGTAAAACACTTGGATTAGAAAGCTATAAAGATGGCGATATTTATGCGGACAAAATTGGTATTTGTATCAATTCACTCTTGAAATTCGCTGCGGCGGTTAGGGGTATGCCTTTGTTTATCGACGAGGCACGGCAAGTTTATGACACCATCATTAACAGCTCTACCATTGAAAATAGACGTGCCTTGATTGATTGCTTTATCGGCATTTTAGAATCTGCACCATCTATCCATTTAGCAGACGCGAATATGAATGACGAGGCTTTGGCCTTCTATCGCAAACATTGTGGTGGTAAAACGATTCATCTAATTGAAGCTACAGCGGTTGAAAGTAAGGTTAATCATTGGCTATTGCCTGATTTGGACGCTTGTAAATTTTCAATTTTGAAAAAATTAGGACAAGGTGGTCGTGGGTTAGTGGGTTGTACCAGTGAAAAAGAAGCAAAGAAAACACGCTTGTTTTTAATTAAAAACGGTGTGGATCCGAAACGAATTTTACTGTGTTACTCAAAAAACAAAGGTGATAAAAGAGTGGCGGCGTTCTTAGCGGACGTGAACGGCGAAGGTGTTAAATATGACGTAATTATCCACACAAGCGTTTTAGGTAGCGGCGTATCGGTAGTAATACCTGAATTTACGTTTACTTATTTATTGTGTAGTAATGTGTTGGCTAGTAATGAATCTATGCAAATGTTGGCACGAAATCGCTGTGCTAGTGACGTATTTATCGCATTTGGAGCGCAACTATCCAATGGTAAACGGGTAACAAATTTAGAGGTATTGAAAAAGGGGGCGATTGATAAAGTGAAAAACTTTGCGGGTGATTTGGGTATTGATGTGACAACAGTTTTTGATGAATTAGGTATGGCGCAAGTATTAGCCACGTCGAATCTACACGCGGATTTGAATGACTTTGCGAATAATCTATTGTTGCTGGCTGAAATTGAAGGGCGACATTTTGTGAGGGTTGAAAAGATGGCACGGCTTTCTCATAAAAAATTAGCTTGACGAAGCATCAATACTAAAGAAT
>CAZLGN010000073.1:0-9287 GCA_964558865.1 uncultured Methylomagnum sp. | reverse complement strand
TGACCGTGAAAGAACCAGGTTTGGAAATGAAAACCCGCACCAGTTCACTCGATGCCAGTTTTCGGAACTCGGACGAAAAAGCGATTGATGCTTACGAAGATTTATTACTCGACGTATTAAAAGGCGATCGGTCGTTATTTTTGCGGTTTGATGAAGTGGAATATGCGTGGAAAATCGTGGATCCGATTTTGCAAACTTGGGCGACTGAACGCGATTATGTTGCCACTTATCCCGCTGGCTCTTGGGGACCTGAAGACAGCCGATTGTTTGATAAAGAAAGTCAGAAATGGCGGACTTCTTTAACCCCCGAATGTACTAACACAAAGTAATCTCTCGCGGCATCCGTTTGAAAAAGCGGATGCCGTTTTAGTTGTTCACAAGGAGAAATAAGTAAAGGATTTGCGCTAACAGACAGTTTGAGAAAAATTTTATGAAAACCACCGCTTTTATTGCTTTTTTTGTGATTACTTCCGCGCCCTCTTTTGTCTATTCGGCAAATTTACTTTCCCCGTCGTTGATTACACCCAGAAATAACGAGTTCAGCGCGATAAACAAACCGTTGACATTTACTTGGGGTGAACCTAAAGACCCTTCAACTATCAAAAATTATCATCTTATTATTTCCAAAGATGAGCGATTCACTTACTACAATCAAGGCACGAAAAAATGTGATAAAGCCGCTAACTGTGCTGATTTTATTGTTAATAAACCAGAATTTGTTCTCGCTAGTACGCACGCATTTTTACAAAAAAAAAGTTCCTTTTTTTGGCAAGTCCAAGCCATCGGTAAAAACGGTAACACCAGTTTGGTTTTTCAAGGTTCAGAAAGTGCCTCTTCAGGCAAAGAGAATGTGCGAAAACAAGTCAACATTGGACGTTTTTCAGTTGGACAAAAAAACATCATCATTGATCAATACAGTGTTGAACCACAGCAAGCCGCCAATGGTTCGGCATTTAAATTCACCGTGAAACTGGATGACGAATTGTCGAGTAATCAACACCTTAAAATTAAAATCGGTGAAGAAGATTGGCGCGAAATCAAAGGCAGTGGTTTGAATTATACTTTTCGCCATGTCGTTATTGTTCCCGTCAGTATCAATGCCATTCCTGTTAATTATCAGCTCGCCATTTTTAGTGACACGGGCGAAATTCTCGGCAATCAACGTTATGGTGATTTCACCGTACTTTCTACAACAGAAGAATTACCCGTAGTGGGCAACATTCCACCAACCGTTGAATGGATCAGTGGCAGTGATTCCGTGAGCAAAACTAAAACTTATACCGTTAAATTTAAAGCCAACGATGACGACGATAATTTGGCGAGAATTGAAGTTAATTGGGGTGATGGTTCAGCAACCGATTCAAAATCCGCTAGCAGTGGCGCAACACTCAGCTTTTCTCATATTTACAAATTTTCTGGCGTTCAAGAAATTATTGCCACAGCATTTGATAAATTAGGCGCAAGTGCCGAGGTTTCAAAATCCGTCACCGTCATAACAGATACAAAAACGTTAAAAGTCCCCAATGTGGCGAATGTCAGCGTGTCGCCGAATAGTGTTACGCAAGGGAATAGCGCAACATTTAGTGCGAGATTGAGTGCCGATTTGCCAACGGCTTACAGCGTTAAAATCAATTATGGTAACGGCTTAATTGCCATGAGCGGTTCGGGTACCAGTTTTTCACTTTCTGCAACACCGACGGATTTAGGTTCTGGCATTTTCACGGTGGGAATTTATGACAAAAACACGCTTAAAAGTAATCAACTTACAGGGAATTTTTCAGTTATCGCACCTTCTACCGATGTTAAACCTGATATTAGCGACAGTATCAGCACAGGCGAACGGGCATTTAATTACACCAAAATTGCGAACGATGGTTCTGTCTTACCAGCAGATGCAAAACTGGGAGCGAATCCAAAAGAGTGGGCTTGTACCAAAGACAACAGCACTGGCTTGATTTGGGAAATTAAAACCAATGACGACGGCTTGCGTGATAAAGACTGGAGTTATTCTTGGTATGAACCCGATGAAAAGAAGAATGGCGGTTTTGCAGGTTATAAACGCAGTTATGAATATGCCAACTGGTGCAAAGGCAGTGAGTGTGACATCAACGATTACGCGCAAACGGTGAACGAAAGCCGTTTATGCGGAGCAAAAGATTGGCGCGTTCCCACAAAAGACGAACTCGTTAGTTTGATTTACTGTTCCGATGGGCAATATGATACGGAAAATGGGGATTGTGTGAATTTACGTCTGGATTCGCCAACGATTGATAAAACCTATTTTCCTAACACTGCGCCAACAGATACCGATTTAGACAGTGTATATTGGACATTTTCATTAAATCCCATCAATCCCGAATATGCGTGGGATGTGATTTTTACAGATGGCACCAGTTATGGAGCCACAAAACGAGACGGTTATTATGTGCGCTTAGTTCGCAACACGAGGTAATGATGATGAACAACAAAAAAGTATTATGTTTTTTAACATTGGGCGCGGTGCTAATGTCTAGCAGCGTATTTGCTCAAGATAAAGTCGCGCTGGTTATCGGCAATTCAAAATACAAAGATTTACCGCTGAAAAATCCTGTTAATGATGCAAAAGACATGAAAGCCATGTTGGAAAAGGCGGGTTTTACGGTGATTTACGCAGATGATGCCGACATTGACGAAATGGACGAAGCCACCGACAAATTTATTGACTCGCTTGACCGTGATTCATTAAGCCTTTTTTATTACTCAGGGCATGGACTACAAGTCAATGGCGTGAATTATTTGTTACCCATCAATGCAAATATAAAAACGGATAACGCCGATCAGTTGGCAACTTCTTTAAAAAGGGGAGCCTATAGCACTAACGATTTGTTATCACGATTGGAAGGCGTTAAAAATCCAACAAACATCGTTATTTTAGATGCTTGCCGTAATAATCCATTAGAGAAACCGTCAGAGGCAAAAGGTTTGTATGTATCAAAAGGACTTGGAATTGAAGAGGCAAGTGATTCTTTTCTCGTTGCTTATGCTACTGCGCCAGGTAGAGTAGCAACTGACGATCAAAAAAGTAAAAACAGCTTGTACACAAAGTATTTGAAACAATATCTTTTCGAGCCTGGACTGACGATTGAATCGGCTTTAAAAAAAGTGAGTAAATCTGTTAAGAAAGAAAATCCTTCTCAAGTGCCTTGGTATAACAACTCAATCGATGAAGAGCTATGTCTTGGCGGTTGCACCAGTCCCGTTGTAAAACCCACGCCCGTTGTGACGAATCCGCCGTTATTGTCTTTTGTGAACGGCAACAGTTCGGTTGAAAAAGGCAAAACCTATACCGTGAATTTCAAAGCCACCGATAAAGACAAAGATTTAAGCAAAATTCAAATTGATTGGGCGGACGGTTCAGCAATAAGCACTAAAAATGCGGTTGATGGCGCGTCGCTTTCTTTTACTCACAATTACACTTTTACGGGCATTTATTCGTTGATTGCTACGGCAATTGATAAGGCTGGCAATGTGAGTAATGACGTTTCAAAATCTCTCACGGTTAAAGAAACTTCTGTTTTACCAATTCCGAGCGTGTCGTCTATTGGTCTTTCAAATTCATCGATTACACAAGGCGATTCAATCACTTTTTCAGCCAATTTAAGTTTGGCTTTGCCTTCGGGTTATGTCGTAAAAGTGAATTATGGCAACGGTTTTATGAATATGAATGGCAGCGGGACGAGTTTTACTTTAACGGCAATACCCGCTAGTTCAGCGTCTTATCGTGTTGGGGTTTATGACAGCGCAGGCGTTTTAAAAAGTAATGAACTGACAGGCAATTTTGAAGTCACCCAACCCGCACCCGTCAATGTCGCGCCCACGTTGAGTTTTATCAGCGGCAACGATTCCGCAACGACTAATGCTGCATATTCTGTCCAGTTACAAGCCGCCGATTCGGATAATAATTTGAGTTCAATCGCTATCAATTGGGGCGACGGCGCAAGCGATTCAAAAGCCGCCACCAATTCCAACACGCTCACGTTTTCACATATTTACACCAGTGAAAAAACTTACAACTGGAGTGCGACCGCTGCTGATTCGGGTTCTTTGAAAAGCAACGCGGTTTCTAAAAATGTGGTGGTTTCAACCCCTGCGCCGATTGTTGTCACGCCGCCATCTGTCACAACAACCAAAACAACAGGCTACACAAAAATTGCGAATAACGGCTCTGTGCTTTCTGACGATGCAAAACTCGGTACAGCTCCCACCGATTGGGCTTGCACGAAAGACAACAAAACAGGCTTGATTTGGGAAGTGAAAACCACCGACGGCGGTTTGCGTGATTGGAAAAATTATTACAGTTGGTACAAACCCGAAGGCGATAATGGTGGTTTAGCGGGTTATCAAAATGGTGGTTCATGTAGAGGCAGCGATTGCGATACTTACGCCTTCACCAACGCCGTCAATGCACAAGGTTTGTGTGGCTCGAATAATTGGCGAATGCCGACGAAAGATGAGTTAAAAGGATTATTGACAACGACAAGCACAATCAATCAGCCGTTTAATGAAAAACTTTACATTGATGCGACATATTTCCCTAACACATATTATTGGTTTTGGTCGTCCTCGCCTTATGCTAGTTATAGTAGCAGTGCGTGGGTCGTCGGTTTCGGTTACGGCGGTTCGAACTACGGCTATAAGAACGGCGGCAATAATGTTCGTTTAGTTCGTAATTTAAACAGTTCAAGCGGAGGCACTGTTGTTACGACTCCACCGACTAACACCACCACAAAAGGTGACGTTGAAACCTTCGTCAGTGGTGACAAAACATTTAGCTACACTAAAATCGGAAACGACGGTTCAGAACTCCAAAAAACCGCGCAACTCGGCACAAATTCTAAAGATTGGGCTTGCACCAAAGACAACAAAACAGGCTTGATTTGGGAAGTGAAAACCACCGACGGCGGTTTGCGTGATTGGAATAATGCTTACACTAATTACACGCCCGATTATCCAAAATGTCATGATAATAATTTTGGACTTGTGGGATTTTGTGAGAATAAAGGTTACATAGGAAAACTTGGCGACAGCACCAACACTGACGGTTTTACCAAAGCCGTTAATGCAGAAGGCTTATGCGGCTCAAATGATTGGCGATTGCCAACAAATGAAGAATTGAAAGGCTTAATTTATTGTTCTGATGGTAAATACAATACGCTTGAGGATTACATGGTTTGCAAAAGTAACGGGACACTTGGCTACAGAGACTTAAATACAACTTCCCCAACTATTAACACAACTTATTTCCCTAACACACTAAGCCAGCGTTTTTGGTCTCCTTTGCCTGAGGCTGGTACTAATGGCTTCGCGGGGATTATCGACTTCGGCTATGGCGATGGGGGCAGTATCGCTAAGGATAACGATAACACTTTTGTTCGGTTGGTTAGGTAGCGGAGAGTGTTTTTACTTTTTGTTTTGGCTTGTGGTGCGGGGTTTTGTGGGTGGGGAGATTAGAGCAAATCCCCCTGCCTCCGCTTCGCTACGGCTTCCCCCTTTTCAAGGGGGAGAAACAATACGACAAAAGAAACAAGAACAAGAAGATATTGCTTTTTACTGTTTTTCCCCCTTGAAAAGGGGGAGGCGCGAAGCGCAGGGGGATTTGCTTTAGCTTTAGTTCCCCAATTACGAAGCTAAAGCAAATCCCCCTGCCTCCGCGTTGCTACGGCTTCCCCCTTTTCAAGGGGGAGAAACTGGGGTGATTTTTTAGGTTAGGGACAGTGTTTTGCGTTTTTGTTTTCATTTAGATAGTTTTGTGGAAAGTCCAATAATGACGCGGGGTCTGTGCCAAATTAGGTCAATTTTTCGAGCATAATAACAGATACAGAACGAAATCGCTGGAAGCCGCATAGTTTCTAGCCCGAAAAATGCAAAAGTAATGTGAGGACATGACCAAGTAATGTGATAGCATTACTTTTTTAAAAGTCAAAAAGAGACTGCCCTGACATGACAATTGACATCCAAGCTCAAACAGAACCATCTGGAACACGGTACAAAGACCAATTAAACGAAGGCTTTTATGTTTATGTACCGCGTAAGCAAAAAATTAAGGATTCATTCATTATGATGTTTCAAGAAAAACTTCAAGAATTAGCGGCTGAAAATGTACTAACCGTTGAGGGTTGGCGGGTTTTAGTGATGATTGTGAGTAAAGTGGATTTTGAGAATTTCATTCATATCAAGCAAGTGCAAATTGCCGAAGCCTTAGGAATGAAAAAACAAAATGTTAATAAGGCATTTGGACAACTAATCGACTTAAAAATCATTGAGAAAATCAGCCAAAATAACATCAATGGTTATCGCTTAAATTATGAAATGGGTTGGAAAGGCAAAGCCTCAAATTTGAAATCGCACATGAAAGACAAAAGAAACGCCGAGCATGAAAAAATAATCCAAATGGCAAAACACGCGCGTGAAGCTAAAAAGGCTGCGGAGGAGACCAATGATGTGGTGAACAAAGAGCCTGAAATTGTTACGGAACAAGAAGTTTCAGATGCTCCCACTAATGATATTCCGTGTTAGAGGTTTTTTAGCGACGGTGTTACTTGTTTTGGGTGAGTTGCGGACAGTGTTTTCTGTTGTTTTGTTTTTCAATTTCGAGGATAAAAAATGACACATTTAGTTTTATCGGGTGTAGCCGCCAGCATTGGTGAGTTAAAAAATAACCCGCTTGATACGGTTGCAGCAGGTGGCGGACTGCCTGTAGCGATTTTTGATGAAAACAAGCCTGCGTTTTATTGCGTACCAGCGGCAATGTATGAAGCATTGCTAGAAAAATTAGACGATATGGAACTTAATGCGTTAGCCGAAGAGCGGTTGAATGATGGACAAGCGTTAATTCGGGTTTCATTTGATGAATTATGAATTAGATTTTCACCCGACGGCGCAAGCGTTAGCAAAAGATATTCGAGAGCAATTCAAAAAGAAATTAGCGCAACGATTAGAAAACCCGCATCACATTCCGTCTAAATTATCGGGACAAAAAAGTCGTTACAAAATTAAACTGAAAACGGTGGGTTATCGTTTGGTTTATGAGGTGCGGGATAATGAACTGATTATTGTCATTATCTCTGTTGGAAAACGTGAACGTGGTGAAGTGTATAAAAACGCGGAGCAAAGAAAAATCTAATCTGAGAATTTTGCGTTTTTGTTTTTGGTTTTTTATCAACATTGAGAGGAAAAAATGCACGCTTATTATGAAATGGAAACCCACATTCCAAGCAATCATCAATTGCAAATTCAATTGCCTGAGATTATTCCAGCGGGGCGAGCGAAAATTGCGGTGATTTATGAATTAGCAGACACAAAAAATAATGCGGGTTTGGCGTTAAAAACCTTTTTGGCTAAATATCAGAACGAAGACATTGATGTGGATACGCAAATTTTTGAGCAACACAGAAAAACCGAAGTGGATAGAGATTTTCGGTTATGAGCTTAGTTTATTTGCTGGATACAAACACGATTTCAGAACCGTTGAAAGCAAAACCGAATCCGCAAGTTGTTGAAAATATCGAGCGTTATCACGAAAAAATAGCGATTGCGGCAATGGTTTTTTATGAGTTAATTCGAGGTGTTGAGTTATTGCCAGATTCAAAAAAGAAATTGAAAACGATGGATTATATTGAATCAGTCGTTGTTCGTTTTCCGATTTTGCCCTATTCCAAAGAAGTCGCCAAATGGCACGGTGAAACAGCGGCATTCTTACAATTGCAAGGAAAAACACCGCCTTTTGTTGATACGCAAATTGCCGCGATAGCCAAAGCACATAGTTTAATTTTAGTGACTCGTAACGTAGAAGATTTTCAACATTTTACGGATTTAAAAATTGAAAATTGGTTTGATGAATGACCACCGTGTTTTTGCGTTTTTGTTTTTGGTTTGGCGCGTGAGGAGATTAGAGCAAATTCCCCTGCCTCCGCTACGCTACGGCTTCCCCCTTTTCAAGCGGGAGAAACTTGGGTGATTTTGAATTTAGTGACAGTGTTTTGCGTTTTTGTTTTGGATTTCTACTAAGTTAAATGAGAATTTTATGGGATTAGCAATTTGTAAAACGGCTTATTTGAGCGAACAAGATTACCTTGAAGCCGAAAAAGTCAGCGATGTGAAACATGAGTATTTTGATGGTGAAATGTTTGCGATGTCGGGAGCAAAAGCAAATCATCAACGAATAACCATGAATGTGGGGAGTGAGTTGCGCCAACATTTAAAAGACACACCTTGCGAAGCATTCAGCTCCGACATGAAAGTTCGTGCAGATAAAGGCAATAAATACTTCTACCCTGATGTGGTCGTCTGTTGTAATCAAGATGGTGAGAGTGATTTCACAGAATCGCCGCGCATTATTGTTGAAGTGTTATCGAATTCAACACGCAAATTTGATAAAGATTTGAAACGTAAAATTTATCAATCGATTCCGACGCTGGAAGAATATGTGCTGATTGAACAAGACCACGTTGAAATTGAGATTGGTCGAAAATCTGAAGATTGGCATTCGAGTTATTATTTTCTGGGTGATGACGTGACGTTTGAATCGATTGGTTTAACGTTACCTGTTTTGGAAGTTTATGCGCGGGTTGAAAATCAAGAATTACGAGATTTTTTAACCAAATAAGAAACGAATCGAACCCCTTTGGATTTAATTTAAAACGAGTGGGATTAAAAATGAAGCAAATTTACGAAGCGCAGCAGAATTTGGTGATTTTTTTCGATAAAGTTACTACGCCGCTGACATGAGTTGATTTTTATCCTAAACTAGAACGGCTTCACTACACTTTTTTGATAAGGAAAAAAAATGATTATTAGAGACAATGAAATTGCGGATTTAGAAACACCAACAGGAACAATGCGGGCGCATATTTTCCGTCCTGTTGCGCCTGGAAAATACCCTGGTATTTTGATGTTTTCGGAAATTTTCCAAGTGACTGCGCCGATTCGTCGGACGGCAGCGATGCTTGCAGGTCATGGTTTTGTGGTGGCTTGCCCTGAAATTTATCACGAGCTAGAACCTTTAGGCAGTGTGCTTGCGTATGATGATGAAGGGACAACTCGCGGCAATGCACACAAAATCAACAAAGAAGTTTCGGCTTATGATAGCGATGCGCGGACAGTGTTGGATTATTTGAAAACGTTGGATTATTGCACAGGTAAATTGGGTGTGATGGGTATTTGCATCGGTGGGCATTTAGCGTTCCGTGCGGCGATGAATCCAGATGTATTAGCAACAACTTGTTTTTATGCAACGGATATTCATAAAA
>CAZLGN010000072.1:9015-9299 GCA_964558865.1 uncultured Methylomagnum sp. | reverse complement strand
ATAAGCAACCGCTTGCAAATTGCAATTGCCCGTTTTTTCGCACGATGGGCAAAAATGATTCCCTTCAACAAACAACATTTGGGTAATTTTTTCACGGTCGTCGTTCAATTCTTTCGTGACGTTGGTGATATTTTGACCTTCCGACGCGGGAAAAGTACATGCCGAACAATTACGTCCGTTCACTTTCACCGTACACAATTTGCAACTGCCATGTGGCGTAAATTGCGGGTTGTGGCACAAATGCGGAATGTAAACGCCCGCCGCTGTCGCCGCTTGCATAATGG
>CAZLGN010000072.1:0-8994 GCA_964558865.1 uncultured Methylomagnum sp. | reverse complement strand
TTTTTTTCAACATATTTTGATAAATTTCAGGATAACGCTCAAGCGTTGTTAAAACAGGATTTGCAGCGGTTTGACCCAATCCGCAATGACTGTAATTTTTGATGATTTGACACAATTCTTCCAACGCCACAATGTCGCCCGCGCTGCCGTGACCATCGACGATTTTATCAACTTGTTTTTTCAACAGCGACGTTCCAACGCGGCAAGGCGTGCAGAATCCACAACTTTCATGCGCGAAAAAATGGCTGAAATTTTGAACTACGTCCAAAATCTTGCGGCTATTATTGAAAACGATAAACGAGCCGCCCGTCGCTAAATCTTCAAATGATAATTTGCGCTCGAATTCGTTATCAGAAATAAACGTTCCAGAAGGTCCGCCGACTTGAACACCTAAAACGTCCGTCGCGCCACAATCGTCTAAAACGGTTTGAATCGTTGTGCCAAATGGATATTCATAAATCCCAGATTTCGCACAATCGCCGCTGATACTTAAAATTTTTGTGCCTTTAGACTTTGCGGTGCCAAATTGTGCAAACCATTCCCCACCATGAATCGCGATATTGGCGGCGGCAAAATAGGTTTCGACATTTTTTACAACCGTCGGTTTGCCTAAATATCCGCTGGTTACTGGATATGGCGGACGATTACGCGGAATACCTACTTTGCCTTCGAGCGATTCAATTAACGCCGATTCTTCGCCGCAAATATATGCGCCAGCACCTAAACAAATTTCAATATCAAAATCAAACCCGTTTTGCAGAATGTTTTTACCGAGCAAATTTGCTTTACGCCGCTCTTCTAAAACGGCTTCTAATTTATCGTAAAGATGTAAGTATTCGCCACGCAAATACACAAAACCTTGCGATGCGCCGACAAATGCCGCCGTTATTGTCATGCCTTCAAACACTGAATCGGCGTAAGAATTTAATAACACGCGGTCTTTAAATGTTCCTGGTTCGCCTTCGTCGGCGTTGCAAATAACATAACGTTGTTCGGCATCTTCTTGGCTGGCGTAATGCCATTTCATCGCCGTTTTAAAACCCGCGCCACCACGTCCCCGCAAACCAGAAGCCTCAATTTCGACCCACGTTTCTCTCAAACCACGTTCCAATGCGGCTTTTAATGCTTCGCCTTTTGTCGGCGTTCCGTTTAACAACAAACCCGATTTGACAATGTTATCTTCAACCTTGAAAAAATCGCGCGACCATTGATCTAACGGCACAGACTTATTCACGTTTTCAACAATTTCGTCGATGCGAGATTTCGTTAAATTCGTAATTGCATAACCATTCACTAAACCTGCAAGCGATTGGTCACACATTCCTGTGCAGGATGTATTGTTCAAACTCACCACGCCATCGGCACGAACTTCGCCGATTTTTACGTCTAATTTTTCAGCGAAATAATTGATAAGTTCTTCTTGTCCGACCATCAAATCGGTAATTGAACTACTGATTAAAATATCGAATTTTCCACGCGGTTCAAAATGAAAAAAACTGTAAAACGCGACCACATTTTGAATTTCTGTGCGCGGAATGTTCAGCATTAACGCCAATTGCTCAATCGCCGCTTTGGGAATGTGAAAATATCGCGCTTGAACCGCCCGCAAAATTTTCAATAAGCGCGTCGATTGAAAACCGTTCTCTTGCGCGAGTTGTCTAATAAATTGTTGCATAAATCACCTTTTAATTTCCTCGTTGTAATCAACTGTAAGACTGCTTTAGCTTAACGCATTTTTGTGACATTGAAGTTTAAAATTAAGCCAAATTCAACTCTTTAAATGCTAACGTTTATTGCAAAATTAAATCAATGGCGGATTCTTGTTGATCGTATCCTTAGTTAAAATGCCATTCAAAAATAAATGTATTGCTTGTTGCACCCAAGTTTTAATTTGCTGTTCATCTGGCGTTGTTGCAAGTCCTAATTGTAGCTGTTGTATACGTTCTCCGCGCAATGTGCTTATAAGTTGTTCTGCTAAAAAATACGCATCCATTTCAATAAAATGCCCCGCGCGTTGTTGAACAGCGAAAAATCGCGTTAAATTGTCTAAATTTCGTTTAACGCCTTGCTCATAAAACTCTGTCGCAAGGTCAGGAAAACGGGGTGATTCGCCAATCAAAATAGCGCGAATTCGTACCGCGTCAGGTCGGGTAATTAAATAAATATATTTTTGTGCAAATAAATTTAACGCTTTTTCGGGTGATTCTTCATGTGAAAAATCAATAATAAATTGGTCACTGCAACGCCGTATTAACGCGCCAAATAATCCTGCTTTACCACCAAATTGGTTGTAAATCGTTCGCATAGAAACTCGCGCATGACGCGCAATCGTTTCCATACTCAAATTACCATAACCGTATTCTAAAAATAATTCTAACGCTGCATCCAGCAACCGATCACGGCTTAAACATTCATTTCCCTTTGCTGGTCGCCCACATTTAATCATTAGTTTTTACTCGGAAAAATAAATTGACTTAAATAATAATGATAACCTAGACTAAACGGTAATAGTTATTACCATTTATTGCGCCCTAAAATTAAGGCATTTATAAAATGAAAAAATTCACGATTTTGCCCACGTTGCTCATAACATTATTTTTGGTGCTAATGAGCGGCTGCGATAAACCTCAAAATGCCTCGGTTGTCGCGCCACCTGCTCAACCCGCGCCGCCACCGCCTGCTAAAGCTAAAATTGCTCAACCGTTAAGTCAAAAAATTACCGAATGGGACGAATTCACAGGTCGAATTGAGGCGGTGAATACGGTCGAAGTTCGTGCGAGAGTGAGCGGTTATTTAGAAAAAGTGAATTTCGCGGCGGGCGCAACAGTTAAAAAAGGCGATTTATTATTTGTCATCGATTCAAAACCGTTTAAAGCGCAATTGAGTTACGCCATTGCTGAATTAGCCCAAGCCAAATCCAAGCAAGAATTAGCAAAAAATGAATTAACTCGCGCCGAAAATTTACTGAAAGCCAAAGCCATTTCAATCGAAGAATATGACGCACGAAATAAAGGTTTGCGTGGTGCGACGGCGGCAGTGGATTCGGCGACGGCTCAAGTCGCAAGTGTGCAATTGAATCTTGAATTTACCGAAGTTCGCGCTCCGATTAACGGACGAATTAGTCGTGAATTGATTACAGCAGGTAATTTAGTGAATGGAAGCGGCGGTGATGCAACAAAGTTAGCAACAATTGTTTCAACAAATCCCGTATATGTGACGGTTGATGTTGATGAACGTGCCATTTTGAATTATCGACGTGAAGCGCAAAAACAAGGACGAAATCTTGAAGGTACAAAAGTCGAATTAGCATTGAGCGATGAGCAAGGTTTTCCGCATTCTGGTCATGTCGATTACGTCGCACCAACCGAAAATCCCGTGACAGGCACAGTAAGTTTGCGTGGCGTATTTACAAATGCCGATGAATTACTCAGTCCTGGTTTTTTTGCCCGAATGCGACTACGCGCTGGCGCACCTTATGATGGTTTATTGTTGCCAGACCGCGCAATTGGTGCAGACCAAGCAAATCGAATCATTTGGATAATGGACTCAAACAAAAAAGTCACCCAACGCAAAATCATCGCAGGTAAAAAAATTGGCGATTTGCGCGTGATTAACGAAGGTTTAAAAGCAGGCGAATGGGTGGTAATTGAAGGTTTGCAAAAATTGCGACCCGACAGCGTGATTGAACCTGAAGAAATTACGCTTGCCGTGCCAACAAAGGATTAGTCGGTTATGAATAATCTAATCCGTTTTTTTATTGACCGACCGATTTTTGCGGCGGTGTTGTCGATTATGATTGTGCTAGTTGGTGGTTTATCGCTGCTTAAATTACCGATTGCCCAATATCCTGAAATTGCGCCGCCGACTATTCAAGTCAGTGCGGTTTATCCTGGCGCGAATTCTAAAGTGGTTGCTGAAACCGTCGCTACGCCGATTGAACAAGAGGTCAACGGTGTAGAAGATATGTTGTATATGTCGTCGCAATCAACCAACAACGGCAATATGGCGTTGACGGTGACGTTTAAACCAGGAACAAATCTTGATAAAGCACAAGTATTAGTTCAAAACCGTGTTGCGCTCGCTGACCCAAAATTACCTGAAGAAGTGCGACGAAATGGCATTAGCGTTAAAAAACGCAGTCCAGATTTAAGTTTAGTGATTGGTTTGATTTCACCTGATAAAAGTTATGACAGCGTTTATTTGAACAATTATGCGCTGTTACAAATCAAAGATAATTTGTCACGTTTGCCAGGTGTTGGTGAAATCGCGTTACTTGGCGGACAAGATTACAGTATGCGTTTGTGGCTGAATCCTGAATTCTGTGCCGCGCAAAATCTCACCGCCAGCGAAGTTGTCAAAGCCGTCCGCGAGCAAAATGTACAAGTCGCGGCGGGTGTTATCGGACAACCGCCAACTTCGACGAAAACTGATTTTCAATATACCGTCACCACGCAAGGACGTTTATTAGAGCCTGAGCAATTTGCCAACATCGTGATTAAACAAAGCACAAACGGCGAAGTTGTTTATTTGAAAGATGTCGCACGAATTGAATTAGGCGCGAAAGATTACAGCTCACGTTTGTTATTAAACGGCGATGCGGCGGTTGGTTTAGCGGTATTTCAATTACCTGGTTCTAATGCTTTAGAAACTAAACAAGGTATTGTTGATGCGATGGAGAAACTGAAAACACGCTTTCCAAAAGGAATGGATTACAAACTCGTTTATGACACAGTGGTTTTCGTTCAAGAATCCATTGATGCAGTGGTTAAAACGCTGTTTGAAGCGATTTTATTGGTGGTGTTAGTCGTTGTCGTATTTTTGCAAAACTGGCGAGCCACGATTATTCCCTTGTTGAGTGTTCCCGTTTCGTTAATTGGAACATTTGCGGTGATGTCCGCGTTAGGTTTATCGCTTAATACGTTGTCGTTATTTGGTTTAGTTTTAGCAATTGGAATTGTGGTCGATGACGCGATTGTGGTGGTTGAAAACGTCGAACGGCACATTGCATTGGGTTTATCTGCTAGAGATGCCACGCGAAAAGCCATGGAAGAAGTGGTTGGTCCAATTATCGCCACATCTTTAGTATTAGCGGCAGTATTCGTACCGACTGCGTTTATTACAGGTGTTTCGGGTGCATTTTATAAACAATTCGCTTTAACCATTGCCGTTTCTACGTTAATTTCAGCCTTTAATTCGCTGACGTTAAGTCCCGCACTTTGCGCGTTATTACTCGACCGAGCGCATCATCACCAAGATTTATTCACTCGTGTATTGGAAAAATTATTCGGTTGGTTTTTTCGAGGTTTCAACCGCTTTTTCGATTCATTCAGTCACGGTTATGCGCGATTAGTTGGGCGTTTAATTCGCATGACTGCCGTTGTATTAGTTTTATATGTCGGTTTGAACAGCCTGAATTGGTTGGCATTTGAAAAAGTCCCCGTCGGTTTTATTCCGCAACAAGACCAAGGCTATTTAATTTTATACGCGCAACTTCCCGATGCCGCGTCAGTGGGGCGTACCGAAGAAGTCGTCAAACAAGCCACTGAAATTCTGAAAACTACCGAAGGTGTAAAAAATATCGTCGCTTATGCGGGTTGGTCAGTGTTGACGGGTTCGACACAATCCAATGTTGCCACGATTTTTGTGCGCTTAAAAGATTTTGAAGCCCGAAAAGGTCATCCCGAAATGTCCGCCGATACGCTGGTTAAAACATTAGGGCAAAAAATGGCGCAAATTCCAAATGGATTTATCAAAGTCTTTGCGCCACCGCCTGTACGCGGCATGAGTTCAGTGGGTGGATTTAAATTACAAATTCAAGACCGTTCCAATGCGGGCATTACTGAATTACAACGTGTAAATACGGAATTTGTTGGAAAAGGTAATCAGCAAGCAGGTTTAGTCGGCTTATTTAGTACCTTTCGCGCCGATGTACCGCAACTTTTTGTCGATGTTGACCGCACCCGCAGCAAAACGATGAGCGTGCCGTTAAATGAAATTTTTGATACGTTGCAAATTTATTTAGGTTCACTTTATGTCAATGATTTCAACAATTTTGGGCGCATTTATCAGGTCATCGCTCAAGCGGATGCTGAATTTAGAATGCAACCAGAAGACATCGCTAAATTGAAAACCCGTTCGACGAATGGCGATATTGTGCCGCTCGGTTCGCTCGTCAACGTTCAGAACATCACAGGACCCGACAAAATCACTCGTTACAATATGTATCCCGCCGCTGAAATCAACGGTAGCACGTTGCCTGGTGTAAGTTCTGGGCAAGCCATCGAGTTGATGAGCAAACTATTAAATGACGAATTGCCAGCAGGTTTTGATTTTGAATGGACGGAAGTCAGCTTGCAACAAGTATTAGCGGGTAATACGGCGTATTTGGTCTTTCCATTAAGCGTGTTGTTTGTGTTTTTGGTCTTAGCCGCGCAATACGAAAGTTGGTCGTTGCCGTTCACGGTGATTTTGATTGTGCCAATGTGTATTTTGTCGTCGATGGCGGGCGTTTGGTTGAGCGATATGGATAACAACATTTTTACGCAAATTGGTTTTATTGTTCTGGTTGGTTTGGCGAGTAAAAACGCTATTTTGATTGTTGAGTTTGCGAAACAACGACAAGAACAAGGGCTTAATAAATTTGAAGCAGTTATCGACGCGGCAAAAGTGCGATTGCGTCCGATTTTAATGACTTCCTTTGCGTTTATTTTGGGTGTATTTCCGTTAGTGACCGCTCAAGGCGCAGGCTCAGAAGCACGACGCATCTTAGGAACGGCGGTATTTAGCGGCATGATTGGCGTAACGTTTTTTGGGTTGTTATTAACACCTGTTTTTTATGTTGCAGTGCAAAAATTATTTCCGACGAAATCAGCGGCAGAGAAAAAATCATGATGAATTTAAGTCGAATAACGCTGTTTGTAACGGCGAGTTTATTAACCGCGTGTACCGTTGGACGCGATTATCAGTTGCCATTTTTCGCCGCGCCAGCCAATTTTGTAGAATCCGCAAAGCCTGAATTTTCTAACAAAACCATCGAATTAAAATGGTGGGAAGTGTTTAAAGATGGGCAACTCAGCGCGTTGGTGAATCAAACGATACTGAATAATCATGATTTGAAAATTGCTCACGCAAATTTACGCGAAGCCCGCGCGTTGTATATGGAAGCGGGATTTAATTTAGCACCGACCGTCACCACGCACAGCAATTATACCGAGCAATTACGCAGCACGGGTTCGATGAATAATCGCGCTTTTGTGCCGCGTGAGTTAAATCTTTACAGCACGGGTTTTGATGCCGCGTGGGAATTAGATTTGTTTGGGCGAGTACGACGAAATGT
The DNA here is from genome assembly GCA_964558865.1 of uncultured Methylomagnum sp. Classification (GTDB taxonomy): domain Bacteria; phylum Pseudomonadota; class Gammaproteobacteria; order Methylococcales; family Methylomonadaceae; genus UBA10906. The sequence continues at coordinate 1,658 of CAZLGN010000072.1, read as the reverse complement.
CGAAGCCAGTAATGACGAAGTTGAAATGCAGGAAGCCAGTCTGAAAGAGGTCAAAATCAGTTTGATTGCCGAAGTGGCGCGAAATTATTTTGAACTTCGCGGCTTGCAAAATCAGTTAGTGGTTATCAAAAACAATGTTGAAAACCAACAGCAAACGTTAGAAATTACGCGCGTGCGGGTTGAAAATGGGCGGGGTATAGAATTGGATACCGCAAGAATCACAGCGCAACTCGATAATACCCGTGCGATTGTTCCGACATTGGAAATGGCGATTACGCACGCCATTCACCGTTTGAGTGTTTTGACGGGACAATTACCAAACGCGCTCACCGCGAATTTATCAAAAGCGATTCCAATTCCAACGTTGCCCGACATAATTGCTGTCGGTAATCCTGCTGATTTATTGCGCCGTCGTCCCGATATTCAAATGGTCGAACGACGTTTAGCGGCTTCAACCGCTAGAATTGGTGTGGCAACAGCAGATTTATTTCCGAAAGTGACATTTGTAGGGAGTCTTTCTTTAGAAACGACAACCTTATCAAGCATGGGTGCAGCAGGTTCAGGCGCGTATTCGCTGGGGCCTCGAATTAGTTGGGCAGCTTTTGATTTAGGTCGCGTTTATGCACGAATTAAAGCCGCTGATGCCCACGCTGATGCCGATTTAGATCGGTACCAGCAAACGGTTTTAGCGGCATTGGAAGAAACTGAAAACGCATTCGTCAGTTACAACAAAACAAAAGTGAAGCAAGATTTTTTAGCATCGGCAGTTCAATTTAGTTTGAGAGCCTATGAATTAGCGCAATTACGGTTTAATGAAGGCGTGACAGATTTTTTAACCGTGTTAGATAGTCAGTCACGCTTATTACAAGACCAAAATCAATTGGCACAAAGTCAAACCGATACCGCAACAAAATTGGTGGCTGTTTATAAATCTTTGGGCGGATGACAGGTTGTTTGATATGACGCAAAAAGGGCGATTTTACTCGCCCTCTTGTTTTCAATGCGTAAATTAGGTAAAAATTATTGGCGCAAATCTTTAATCGCTCGCACCACGTCATCTTTGCCAGCAATCAATTCGATACTGAAACCCAATTTTTTCACCATCTCAAGCGTCGGTGCGTTATCTTTCAACACTTCCGCTTCAAACGATAACATGCCTTTATTTTTCGCCGTTTGCATCAACGTTTTCATGATTTTTGAACCAATGCCCAAACGCTGACAATCATCTGCCACCACAATCGCAAATTCGACCGAATGCCCGTCAGGATTTGCGCTATAACGCCCCACGCCTAATTCAGTCGGCATCGCGGGATCGTCTGTGACGGCGACAAATGCCATTTCTTTGTCGTAATCGATTTGGGTAAAACGCACCAGCATTTCAGGCGTAAGTTCTTGTAATGCTTGGTGATAACGGAAGTATTTTGTTTTTTCTGACAAACGCGCCACAAAATCTTTTTCCATTTTCGCATCTTCAGGGCGAATCGGACGAATCGTGACATTCGCGCCATTTGCCGTTAAATAATGCTGCGTTAATTCGTGCGGATAGGGATGAATCGCCATGTGCGCGTAACGGCTTAATTGGTGTGAGCTGTGCGCTTTAATTCGCGCATCAACGGCAATCGCGCCATGTGCATCAACAATTAACGGATTGATGTCGA
>CAZLGN010000071.1:0-9501 GCA_964558865.1 uncultured Methylomagnum sp. | reverse complement strand
GTTACCGTATGCCAATGGCGCGATTCATTTAGGGCATTTGGTCGAATATATTCAAACGGATATTTGGGTGCGTTTTCAAAAACAACGGGGCAACGAATGTTATTACGTTTGCGCCGATGACGCGCACGGCACGCCGATTATGCTCAAAGCCGATCGTGATGGGATTACACCCGAAGAATTGATTGCTGAAGTGGGCAAAAGTCACCAGCTCGATTTTTCAGAATTTGGGATTGAATTCGATAATTATCACAGCACGCATTCCGCCGAAAATAAAATGTTTTCATCGTTGATTTATACGCGCTTGCGTGGTGCGGGACATATTAGTTCGCGCACGATTACGCAAGCGTTTGACCCAATCAAAAATATGTTTTTGCCAGACCGTTTTATCAAGGGTGATTGCCCAAAATGTGGCGCGAAAGACCAATACGGCGACGGTTGTGAAGTGTGTGGCGCGAATTATTCGCCAACCGATTTGAAAAATGCCGTGTCAGCGGTTTCAGGTGCAACACCAATTGAAAAAGAATCGGAGCATTATTTTTTCAATCTCGCCGATTTCACAGAAATGTTACGCGACTGGACAACGGCGGGACATTTGCAAGCCGAAGTGCGAAATAAATTAGCAGAATGGCTCGAAAGTGGTTTGCAACAATGGGATATTTCGCGCGATGCGCCGTATTTTGGTTTTGAAATTCCTGACGCACCGAATAAATACTTTTACGTTTGGCTTGATGCGCCGATTGGTTACATGGCAAGTTTTCAAAATTTGTGCGACAAAACCGATTTGAAATTTGATGATTTTTGGGCGAAAGATAGCGATGTTGAGCTTTATCATTTTATCGGCAAAGACATTATTTATTTCCACGCGCTTTTTTGGCCAGCAATGTTAAGTGGCGCGAATTTCAGAACGCCAGACGCGATTTTTGCACACGGATTTTTAACCGTGAACGGCGAAAAAATGTCGAAATCTCGCGGCACATTTATTACTGCCCGCACCTATTTAGACCATTTAAATCCTGAATATCTGCGTTATTACTTTGCGGCAAAATTGAGTAATACCATTGACGATTTGGATTTAAATTTTGATGATTTTAGTCAACGGGTGAATTCGGATTTAGTTGGAAAAGTCGTGAATATCGCCAGTCGTTGCAGCGGTTTTATTCGTAAAAAATTCGACAATAAATTGTCTGCAACTTGTGTTGAATTGGATTTATTTGCCGAATTTATCGCCGCAAATGAAACCATTGCAGAAAGTTATGAACACCGTGAATTCGGTAAAGCGATGCGCGAAATTATGGCGTTAGCGGACAAAGCAAACCAATATATTGACGATAAAAAACCGTGGACGATTGCGAAAGAAGAAGGCAAAGAGGCTGAATTGCACGACGTTTGCTCTGTGGCGATTAACTTATTTAGAATTTTGGCAGCGTATTTGAAACCCGTTTTACCTGCGTTGACCAGTGAAGCCGAAGCGTTTTTAAACGCGCCAATCACAACGTGGATTGATTCATTACAACCGTTAACAAATCACACATTAAACGATTTCAAACCGTTAATGACGCGCGTTGAAGCCGATAAAATTGCCGCGATTATTGATGCGTCAAAAGAATCGCTAGAAAAAATTTAAACACAAAAAAGCCGCGCTTAATTTCTCAAGCGCGGCTTTTTGTTACTAAAACGACTGAATTACAAAATCAAATCCGCCGCTGTGATGGCTTTTACGCCGTTCAATTGCACAGAAAATTCTGCTTCGCTTCCCGCATCAATGCTACCTTGCAAGGTATTTGTTGCCGCATCGAAACGCACTTGACCTGTTGCGTCGTCGCCGAAAGATGGAACGAAACTAAATTTAGTTTCCATTCCAGACAAATCAATTTTGTCGCCTTTCGCAAAATCAGTAATTACATCGCCCGTTTCAACTGTGTTGAACACAAATACGTCTTTGCCTGCGCCGCCTGTTAATGTATCAGCACCGATGCCTCCGTTTAACACGTTAGCACCCGCGCCACCGACTAATGCGTCGTTAAAGTCAGAACCGACTGCATTTTCAACGGTTGCGACGGTCGCGCTTTTAATACCTGCTTGCAAAACTTTGACTAAATCTGAGCTGTCCGAAGACAACGTAACGACTGAACCTGTGCCGAGTTGCGTGACTAAATCGGTATAAATTCCCACTACATCACTCGTTACTGCGAAAATAGGCACAATACCTGAATCAGATAAAGCTTTTGATAATGCTTCAACACTTGGATAATCTTCGCCCGTCCCAGCTGGTGAACCATCTATTACGCTATCTTCATTGTTCGCACCTAAATCGGTATTGTCGCCTGCTTTGTGATAATCCGCATCCGTCATCAAAACGACTGTTTTCACCGCATTTTCACGGAAACCAATTTCGTTGCTGTGTTTAGCAACCTGGAACAAGGATTCCAATTGCGCTTCTGGCCAATCGTTGCCGCTACCCAATGCTAAACTCGATAACGCCATTGAAAAAATCGATGGATCAGTCGTCATGGTTAAATTGGTTTGATAAACGTAGTCAACCATTGCATCACCGCGATCACCAATAGGTTTATCCATGAATGAACCTAAACCAATTTGCGTGTTTGGTTGAATCACTTTCAACGCATCCACCGCTTGTGGCACAACGGCTTTAACATTTGGTAAATCGTCACCAAATGAACCAGTTAAATCTTGCAAGAAGAATACGTCTAATGGATCACTAACGACTCCGCCGTCATTCATCGTGACAGTACGACCGCCGACATTACTTTCTTTGCCCGAACTCAAATTGATTTGCACACCTTTCGCCGCATTGCTCGCATCAAGTGTATCGTTGCCGCCGACATCTTGAATAAAGGCTTTGCCTTTTTCGCCCGCTGGTTTGAACACGTCATCGCCCGCGCCGCCGCTCAAAGTATCGTTGCCATCGTTGTCGATAAGCGTGTCATTTTCATCGTTACCCGATAAGAAGTCATCGCCTTTTCCGCCAATCAATGTGTCATTATCCGCGCCACCATTTAAGGTATCGTTGCCGTCTGTACCTGTAATTTTGTCGTCCCCCGCAAAGCCATCAAGAGGAATTTCCTCTCCTTTCGGAGCAATAATAATATCGCCGCCACTTGTAGGTAATTCTGGCTCGCCTGCGGGCGTTTCTGGAACGACTGGATTTTCTGGAGTGATTTCGATAAATGGCGGAGGAGTTGGAACGAATTCAGGCACAACGTCAATCATTGCAACAACTGGCGCATCAGCAAATTGAAGGTTTTCAACGTTGATTAACGTGTCGATACCTTCGATTAACGTATCAGTGCCTTCGATTGTCACGCCACCAATATATTCCACCGTGATTTCACTTGAATCTGCGTCATAAGTGATTTGGTAATCATCCTGCGAACTACTGAAAATGACAGTGTCGTTGCCATCACCACCATCTAAACTGTCATCGCCATCACCGCCTTCAATCGTATCATCGCCACCTTGAGCATCGACTGTATCATTGCCCGCCGCACCAATAAACGAGTTAGCAGTGCGACCGCCGTCTTGTTCTTGCAATAAATTGTCTGCTTCGTTACCTGTCCCGTCGGTTGCTTTTTCACCGAACAAGGTTAAAACTTCAATTTGATCACTGGTCGTAATGTCGAAAGAAACGCTGGAAATGATTTGGTCTAAATCGCCGCCCGCATCAATGATTTTGTCTTCGGTGTTGTTTAAGAAATAGATGTCGTTGCCGTTTCCGCCATTCAAAACGTCTTTTCCCAAACCGCCGTCTAACGTATCTTCGCCCTCACCGCCGTCTAGTGTGTCATTGCCGTCCAAACCACTGAGTAAATTGTTACCGATTGTGCCAGTAATGTAATTGTTTAATTTGTTACCTTCGCCACTGATGTCTTTTCCTAAGTCATTTTTCAGAACCAAATTTTCGACTTCGCTAAGAGGTGATTTTAGCGCACCAGGATTTTTAGCAGCCGTACTGGCTGGCGGTGCATTCAAAGAATAGCTCATTGTGCTTTCGATGGTGTCTGTACCACCACTTTTTGCTTCAATAACCCGATCACTTTTACTGTCAACAAAATAGTAATCATTGCCAGCACCACCAATCATAGTGTCGTTACCTACACCACCATTTAAAGTGTCATTGCCCACGCCGCCATCGATAGAATCGTTGCCTTTTTCACCTTTTAACGAATCATTGCCGCTGCCGCCCAACAATTTGTCATTACCGTCAAAACCAAGCAACGTGTCATCGCCAGTGCCACCGTCTAAAACGTCATTGCCCAGATTGCCATTCAACCAGTCATTACCTGCTAAACCGTTAATCGTGTCATTACCCGCCAAGCCGTCAATGCTGTCATTGCCTGCCACGCCTTTGATGCTGTCATTGCCTTTGGTTGTTTTAGTAGCCATTTTGAAATCCTCAATAATGTGAAATTTACGCGCCAATCGCGTGTTTGAAATCATAACAGATAGTTAGTTTGAATCAACAATTTATAACGCCAAAATAAAATTACAATTTGATGTTCAGAGAATGTAATTTGCGATATAAATGCGTGCGTTCCATTCCTACAGCGGCGGATAATTTCGCTACACTGCCGCCTGTTCTTTCGAAATGATATTCCAAATAGGCTTTTTCAAAATGATCTCGCGCTTCTTTGAGCGGTAAGTTAAAAAATTCTGGTATCGACGACATATTCATCGAATCACCACTGATTTTACCAAGCGTATTTTTTACTTCGTCGAGTTCAATACCTTCGCCCACACCCAAAATCATCAAACGCTGCACAACATTTTTAAGTTCCCGCACATTGCCGCGCCAACTGTAATTGCGTAGATAATTTTGAGCCGCCATCGAAAAACGCCGAAAGGCTAATTTTTCATGCGTTACAAAATAATCAACGTAAAAATTCAACAAGGCTGGCACATCTTCACTGTGTTCGCGCAACGGCGGAATGGTGAGGGTCACTTCATTTAACAAATAATAAAGTTCGTGGCGAAAACGCCCAAAACGCACTTCTTCATCCAGTGCCATTCGCGTGGATGCTGCAACATGAACATCAACATTAACCGCTTCACTGCCGCCAACGCGCAAAAAGGAACTCGATTCCAACGCACTCAATAAACGCAATTGGGTTTCTTTGTCCATGTCGCCAATTTCGCCCAAAAATAATGTGCCTTGATTCGCCCGTTCAAGCAAACCTTGATAAATTCGATGCCCATCTTCTTTGCCAAAAAATTCAACCGCCGAATTTTCAGGTGAAATACTGCCGACAGCAACGTTAATAAATGCGCCGTTTCGATGCGTGCTGTGATTGTGTAAATATCGTGCAAATAATTCTTTGCCAACGCCCGCTTCCCCGACAAATAACACTCGTGTGTCATGTTGCGCGAGACGTTTCAATTGTTCTTTTGTTCGTGCCACGGTAGCACTTTTTCCAACAGGTTCAACGTCAATATGAACGGTTTGACGCAAACCTGCATTTTGTTGACCTGCTTCCAAGGCTTTTTCGACAACTAACAATAATTTCGCTAACGACAACGGCTTTTCTAAAAAATCGAATGCGCCTAAACGTGTGGCTTCAACCGCCGCTTCAACAGAGCCATGCCCTGACATCATGATAACGGGACACAAGGTTTTTTCTTCTGCTAGCCATTCTTTTAATAACGTGATGCCGTCTGTGTCGGGCATCCAAATATCTAGCAAAATCAAATCAGGCGGGTTCGAAATTTTTAACATTTTCGCCACACTGGCATTTTCAGCCATACCAACTTGATAGCCTTCATCTTCTAAAATTTCGCTCACTAAATGGCGAATGTCGGTTTCATCGTCAACGACTAAAATACGCGGTGATTGGTTATTCATAAGGTTTTCTACGGGTTAAATTTGAAGTGGCATAAATTAAGGCATTCTATGGTTGACGGATTCAAGTAGCAAGTGTGATTCCATACAATCTGATTTGGTGGGATGTTAATTTTCAGTGACTCCAATTTAATTTATTTCGCAAAATTTCAAAAAAATCGTGTCCATTCGGATGCAAAATTCGAATGGGAAATGGTTCTTTTTTAATCAAGATTTTGTCACTAATTAACACATCTGGAATCTCAATGTGATCACACGTTACGAGTGCGTTGATTTGCTTGTTTTGGCAAAAACTGATTTCAATTTCTGCTGAATCATGAATCACAATCGGACGATTCGATAACGTGTGCGGATTGAGTGGCACTAAAACCAGCGCGTTCAATGATGGATACAAAATAGGGCCTCCCGCTGATAACGAATAGGCTGTTGAACCCGTCGGCGTTGCGATAATCAAGCCATCAGAACGTTGTGAATTTAAAAACACGCCGTCGATTTTAGTAATAATTTCTATCATGCTCGGCGTAATCCAACGGTGAATGGCGACTTCATTTACCGCCGTTTCTTCGTGAATAATTTTGTCATTGCGGACAACTTTGGCGCGTAACAAATAACGTTTTTCTTCACTAAAATGTCCTGCCAACATTTCTGCTAGCGTCTCTGGCAACGCAGTAGGCGAAATATCGACTAAAAACCCTAAACGTCCCAAATTCACACCAATTAACGGAATATCGTGTGCAACAATCGCACGAGCGGCCGCTAAAAATGTGCCATCGCCGCCCAATGCAATAACAACGTCACACTGTTCACCGAATTCTGAAACATCGCAGGCTTGTATGCGGATATTCTCAACAAATTTCGCGCTATTTTCTGCTACCAAAACACGGTAATTTTCGGCAACTAAATAGGCACAAACTCGCGTAATCGTGTCGGTAATTCCCGAATCACTTGGCTTTCCAATAATGCCAATGGTTTGAAAAGGTCGTTGCATCGAAACTCCGTTTAAATTTGAAAATCATAAATTCAAGACGCTATGCCAATAAATTCAATAGTAGCGGTTGTAAGGCGTGTGCTTGGTGAGTTTGTTTTAAGCGATTAGTGACAACGATGCTTTTGATTGCGTCCAATGCAACGTTAAAATTATCGTTCACGATTAAGTAATCAAATTCGGAATAATGGCTCATTTCAGTAACGGCATCGCGCATTCGGCGAGCGATAATATCGGCTTCGTCTTTGCCGCGAGCTTCTAAACGTTCGCGCAATGCTTTGATTGACGGCGGCAAAATAAAAATTGAAATACTGTCGGGAATCAATTCACGAACTTGTTGTGCGCCTTGCCAATCAATTTCCAAAATTACGTCATAACCTTGCATTAAATTATCTTCCACTGTTTGTTGTGCGGTACCGTAAAAATTGTCAAAAACGTGAGCGCATTCCAAAAACGCATTTCCGCCTTGCATCGTGCGAAATGTTTCGACATCAATGAAAAAATAATCTTTGCCATTGATTTCACCTTGTCGCATTTGGCGCGTGGTGTGTGATACCGATACAATGATGTTATTGAGTTTTAAAATCAATTTTTTAACTAAGCTGGTTTTACCTGCGCCAGATGGGGCAGAAATAATGTAGAGATTACCTTTATTCATGAGGTTGTTTGCGTGTGAAGTTAAGAATGACTAGCATTTTAACAACCTTCAATTCAATAGTCAGGTTCATTCAAAGAGGAAACAAAATGAGCATTCGAAGTTTTGATAACGAAACGCCGAAATTGGGCAAAAATGTTTATATCGACGACAGTGCCGTAGTGATTGGTTCAGTAACATTGGGCGATAATGTGTCGGTTTTTCCAACAGCCGTTATTCGTGGCGATGTTGAAAAAATAACCATTGGCGCAGAGACAAATGTTCAAGACGGCGCAATTTTGCACGTTTCGCATCAAGGAAAGTTTTCAGAGCGAGGGCATCCGTTAAACATTGGCAAAAGTGTCACAATCGGGCATCGCGCGGTAATTCATGGTTGTACCGTAGGCGATTATTGTTTGATTGGAATTGGCGCGATTATCATGGATAACGCGGTTTTAGAAGATTATGTGATGCTCGGTGCGGGTTCACTCGTGCCGCCAAATAAAAAACTCGAAAGTGGGTATTTATATGTTGGTTCGCCAGCCAAACAAAGTCGCGCGTTAAGCGAAACAGAAAAAGATTTTTTGCGTTATTCGGCGGAACATTATGTGAGTTTGAAAAATCGGCATTTAGCGATACAAACAACGGAACAAAAAGCACCTGTCATTGCTGAGTAGATTTAGCTAAAATTCAAGCCTTTTTCACCTTTTACTCTAAAACCTCAATGACAAACATTCATTCAGACAAAATTTTAATTCTCGATTTTCGCTCACAATACACGCAGTTAATCGCCCGCCGCATTCGTGAAATCGGTGTGTATTGCGAAATTTATTCGTGCGAATGCACAAACGATGAAATCAAAAACTTTTCTCCCAAAGGCATCATTCTTTCTGGAAGCCCTGAAAGTGTTACAGAAAATCACGTTTTGCATGCGCCAGATTGTGTTTTTGAAATGGGAATTCCCGTTTTAGGGATTTGCTACGGTATGCAAACCATGACCGAACAACTCGGCGGCAAGGTCGAAACGTCGAATCACCGCGAATTTGGTTACGCGCAAATTCGAGCGCGTGGGCATTCAAAATTACTGAACGGCATCGAAGACCATTTGTCAGAAGAAGGTTTTGGATTGCTTGACGTTTGGATGAGTCACGGCGATAGAGTTGTCGATTTGCCTGAAGGTTTCAAATTGATTGCCAGTTCGGAAGGTGCGCCAATTGCAGGCATGGCAAACGAAGACAAAGATTTTTACGCGCTGCAATTTCATCCCGAAGTTACCCACACCAAACAAGGCGGACGCATTTTGTCGCGTTTTGTATTGGAAATTTGCGGCTGCCAAGCGTTATGGAATTCAAGCAATATCATCGACGACAGCATCAAAGCGGTGCGCGAAAAAGTTGGCAACGATGACGTGATTTTAGGATTATCGGGCGGCGTAGATTCGTCAGTGGTTGCGGCATTGTTGCACAAAGCGATTGGCGCACAATTGACTTGCGTTTTCGTTGACACGGGTTTATTGCGTTTGAACGAAGGCGACCAAGTGATGGCAATCTTTGCCGAGCATTTAGGCGTGAAAGTGATTCGCGTGAATGCTGAAGAACGTTATTTAACAGCGTTAGCTGGTGTAAATGACCCAGAGAAAAAACGCAAAATCATTGGCAATTTGTTCATTAGAATTTTCGACGACGAAGCGGCGAAACTTGCCAACGCAAAATGGCTCGCGCAAGGCACGATTTATCCTGACGTAATCGAATCAGCTGGCGCGAAAAGTGGCAAAGCGCATTTGATTAAATCGCATCATAACGTGGGCGGTTTGCCTGAAAATATGACGTTGAAATTAGTTGAACCGTTGCGCGAATTATTCAAAGACGAAGTGCGAAAATTAGGCGTGGAACTCGGTTTGCCTGCGGATATGGTTTATCGCCATCCCTTCCCTGGGCCTGGTTTGGGCGTGCGGATTTTGGGCGAAGTGAAAAAAGAATATGCAGATTTGTTAAGACTAGCCGATGCGATTTTTATCGAAGAACTTTA
>CAZLGN010000070.1:0-9617 GCA_964558865.1 uncultured Methylomagnum sp. | reverse complement strand
CGTGCTTTCTCACCTAGATAATAATTTCGATATGACGTTATTGAATCATCGATAATTTTGTATTGTTCAGGCATTGCAGGCGTTGGCTCAACAAATCCTTTCGATAAAATTTGCTTTGGTAAAACCGATAACGGTGTCAACAAACGACTGGTTGCATGGATTTTTTCGTAACGAAATGTGTATTCCGCTAACAAACACCGAAACAATTCCCATAAAAAAATATAGTTTTCATGACTTTGGCGCGTCCAAATCGCTGACGGGTGTTGAATGTGGGTTGCCTCATACAAAATTGCATCCCTTTCATCGGGTAATATCCAACGTTTTCTTTTTTTGCCAGAATCGGACATTGTCAAAATTTCAGTGCCATCTAAAACCCGATGTGAGGTTGAAAGTAATTGCGCGTATTCCAAAATCATTTTGACAACGTGTTTATCAACATGTTGTCGAGCGCAAATTTCAGGTTCGGAATGTAAGTAAAAAATGTTCAATTGGAATCCTTGCGAACATTTTCTTTCATTATCCTAACAACTCTTGGTTAATGTGATTTGAAACCCAGCGCGTTTCATTTGTCGCTAATGTTTCCAATTTCCAAAACGGCGCATTTGCTTTTAACTCTTCCATCAAATAGCGGCAAGCATCAAACGCTTCGCTACGATGCGCCGACCAAACCGCGACTAAAACAATCGGTTCATTTGGTAAAATCTTACCTACTCGATGCACAATTAAACAATTCAAAACTTCCCATTGTGTTTTTGCAGCGGCGATAATTTTTGCCAATTGCTTTTGCGTCATGCCGTCATAATGTTCAAGCATCATGGCTTGTACGTCATCGCCTTCGTTAAAGTCTCGCATTGTGCCAATGAAAATACTGGTTGCGCCAAATTTACCGTTTAATGTTAGTTGATTTTGAACGATTTGAATTTCGATAAACGGGTCAAACGCTGTATCACAAATTTTAACGGTCATGCTTAACCCCCTGTTACAGGTGGAAAAAATGCCACTTCATCACCGTTTTTAACAAGGTGTGATTGCGGTACATAATCCATATTTACAGCGGTTAATACGTTTTCAGGTAACGGCAAATTTGGATTTGCCAATCGCCATACACTCAAAACAGTATGCGGTTCAAAAATTTCTAATTGCATTGTTGAATGCCCAAGTAATTCTCGCAAGCTGGCAAAATACCGTAATGTAATCATGATTTTTTGAACAATGTGTAAAAATTTCGAGTGGAAATGTCGGCAATCGAGTTTAGCGAAACACCACGCAAATCGGCGACCGTTTGCGCGACGTGTTTGATATATTGCGGATAATTAGGTCTGCCACGATGTGGCACAGGCGACAAATACGGCGAATCGGTTTCAATTAACAAACGATTTACTGGCACTTTTTTAGCCACTTCATGAATGTTTTTCGCGCTGTTAAAAGTCACGATGCCTGAAAATGAAATATAGAAATTTAAATCTAACGCCGCTTTGGCAAATTCCCAATCTTCGGTGAAACAATGAATGATTCCGCCGACTTCGCCCGCATTTTCTTCGCGCAAAATGTCTAGCGCGTCATGTTTTGCTTCGCGGGTGTGAATAATCAACGGTTTATTTAAGGCTTTAGCGGCGTGAATGTGATTACGAAAACGATTGTGTTGCCACGTTAAATCGCCTTCGCTACGAAAATAATCTAAGCCTGTTTCGCCAATACCAATCACTTTTTCATCTTGTCCAAGGGCAATTAACTCCGCAACCGTTGGTTCTTGCCCCTCGTGTTCATTTGGATGCACGCCAACCGTAACCGAAATATCGTCATAATCCGCCACCAATTCTCGCATCGCAGGATAGGCTTCTAAATCAATCGCGATGCACAATAAATGTTCACAAGTTGTTCGGATATGTTCCATCAAACACGCAAAATCGTTTTGGTACGGTTTTAAATCAAGGCGGTCAAGGTGGCAATGTGAATCGATAAGCATAAAAAGTCCTTTTTACATCGTGTAAGTCGGGCGTTCAGATTCCAACGCACCCGCTAAATAGGTTTCAATTTTGTTTTTAATAGAAATATCTTCTGGGCTAAATTGAATACCAATTCCCGCTGAACGATAACCATCTGAACCCGTCGGTGTTTTCCAAACAACTTTGCCGTTAATAGGCAAGCGTTCCGTTTCAGCCATCAAATTTAGCAAGATAAAAACATCTTGCCCCATTTCATATTCTCGTGTTGTAGGAATAAAAATGCCGCCATTTGTGACAAATGGCATATACGACACATAAAGCGAATTTTTGTCTTTCAATGAAAACGATAAAACACTCTGATTGGTTTTTTCAGCCATAACTTAACTCCGATTGAGCAATGCCCAAGCAATTAAAATTTCTTCCCACAGCACTTGTTTATTGATTTGCGTTTCAAGTCGGCGGCGACTTTGCAGCAATAAATCATAAAATTCATACAATTTAATCGGATTCACACACGGCGCAAGTTCACTTAACGCAACGCTCAAATCAGCATGATATAAATTTTTTGGCGCAGGTTGATGACGATAACGCATCAAATCAATCACCCAAGAACTGAGCCAAAATAACAATGTCGTTTCAGGTAATTTCAACCATTGTTCCGCAACCATCACAGGATGACTTTGTTGTTTTGCAATCGAAAGCCAAGCCTCAAAACATTCGCGGCGTTGCGTCAAATGTTCATCCGACGCATATTGTTGAGCAAGCAACGGCGAACCTTGTGCCAAATTAAAAACGACTTCCGCGTTATTGGTTTGCAGCGAAAGCCACTGCAAAACCAAATTTTTATCAGGCATTTCCATCGTGAATTTCTGACAGCGACTTTTAATTGTTGCGGGCAATTTATTCATGCGATGCGTAATTAAAAGTAACACTGTGCGTTCTGTCGGTTCTTCCAAGTATTTTAAAAACGCATTAGCAGCGGCATTATTTAAGGTATCGGCGGGGTAAATCAGAATGACGCGATAACGTTCAAATTGCGGTTTTAAACTTAATTTTTCGATTAACGAGCGAATTTGATCGATGCCTATCGTCGTTTTTAGTTTTTTTGTTTTGGGATCTTCTTCGGGTTTCACCATCATAAAATCAGGATGTGTATTCGCTTTTACTAATAAACAACGGCTGCATTTGCCACAACTAAAACCGTCTGTTGTTGGGTGTTCGCAAAGCAAAGCGTGTGCAAATCGTTCAGCCAAATGTTGTTTGCCAATGCCTGACGCGCCGTTTATCAGCAAGGCTTGCGGGACGCGGTTTTGCGTTATGTAGCTTTGCAATTTTTGCCAGTCATTTTGCTGCCAAGGATAGAGTTTATTGCTCATTTTGAATAACCATTAAAAACTTTCCGCTTTTGTACGCGCTTCATCAGCCCCCGCTTTATCGCCTTGCATTTCTTTTGAATGCGCGATTAACAACCAGCTATTTTTTTTCAAGGTATTATTTTTGCCCGCAAGTAAGGCGGATTTTCTGGCTAAATCTTCGGCTAAAATTGGCTTGGATTGCTTTAAACGCAACACCGCTAATTTATAAAGTAATTCACCATTGCGTGGTTCAATGCGAATGGCGCGTTCAATTGCCGCCGCCGCAGATTCAACATCGCTTGATTTGCTGGCAGCAGCAACTAATGCCGTCACCGCAGGCGATTGTACCGTAGTGGATTCAGCAGGTCTAAATGCAGGCGGTGGCGCGGGTTCAAATTTTGGTACGCCTGTTTCTGTCGGCGGTGTCGGCATTAACAAATGTTTTGATGGCGGCGGAACTTCAATGACTTTCGGAATGCCTGATGTTTCGCTCACTAACGGTTTAGGAATCGGGGCAGCAATCGGTTCAAGTGGTTCAGGCTTAATTTCAACTTGTTCAATGGGCGTGAAATCTTGCAGAGGTTGAACTTGCACAACCTCTTCTTTTGCTATTTTCGGCGCGACAGATTTTGCAACAGGTGGCATCGGTGCATTGAACGGACGATTATTCGTATAAACGGGTGCAGGTGGCTGTGTACCGCTTAAACCCGTACAACCTGTAATAAAAATGGGCAGAATTCCGCCCACTAAAATGACTTTTTTAATCACTGACTGTTTCATCGGGTTGTTAAAATAATTCAATGTCATCCTCTTCCGATTGATGTTGCGCTTCAATTGCCTCTTTAATTGCTAATGCTTCTTCAACCGACTTTCCTGCCAAAATAGCATCAAACATGATTTT
The DNA here is from genome assembly GCA_964558865.1 of uncultured Methylomagnum sp. Taxonomy (GTDB): domain Bacteria; phylum Pseudomonadota; class Gammaproteobacteria; order Methylococcales; family Methylomonadaceae; genus UBA10906. The sequence continues at coordinate 5,415 of CAZLGN010000070.1, read as the reverse complement.
TTCAGATTCCATTGTGTAATGTGAACGAATTTCCATTTGAAATTTGTGCCACTCAAACGGGTTATACAAGCGTTCTGGACTTTCCACTAACGCCGACAAACCCTTTAAATTAGAGGTAACGTGGCTTAAACATTGTTGCATTCGATCATAAAACTGAAACGCAATAATCGATTCTTGAATTCGATCGCTGGTCTCTGTGCAACATCTCATCGCATCAGTGCGTGCTGGCGAGTCCTCAAAATCTTGCAAATGGTTATAGATCGTTTGCATGTGTTCAACAATAGACGTGAAAGAATCTGTTAACGTATTTACTGAAACATCGGAAGCACTCATTAAATCTTCAACCTGTCCTGCTGATAAGGTCAATAATTTCGATGTTTCACGGACTTGAGTCCAATCTAGGTCAGGCATAAAAGAGTTCGAATTTGCTTTTTGAGTCATGCGACATACCAATAAAAAGAGTTGTTAAATAATGTGATTTCGTTATTTTTCGAGCAAGTAACGCGGCGGGCATTATAGCAAACAACCTGAATAGCGAATAAGTACAAACCAAGTTTGTAATCCTATTGCGCCATTAACCACGCTAATTCGCTTTCAGAAAATCCTGCTTTTAAACGCATTTCGACATTAAAATTCCCTTTTAAACTGCCGCCTTTTTCAGCAAAATAATTTAAAAGTAAATTTTGGTAAGTGCTTTCAACGTCTAAATTTCGTTCAGCACAAAGCCATTTAAACCATTTTGAACCTAATGCAACGTGTCCCACTTCGTCAGTCAAAATGCGCGTTAGAATTTCCACCGCATCGTCGTCGCCAAGTTGTTTAAATTTTTCGATTAACGGTGGCGTAACGTCTAAACCGTGTGCTTCCATATTTCGCGGCACTAAAGCTAAACGTTGCAACAAATCGGGCGCGGTGTATTGCGCTAAATCCCACAAGCCGCTGTGTGCAGGCAAATCGCTGTAATCAATTTCAAATGTCTGCAACTTTGTTCGCAACAAAGCAAAATGTTGAGCCTCTTCGTCTGCCACTCGCAACCAATCACGGTAAAACGCTTCGGGTAAATCTCGAAACCGATAAACAATATCCCACGCCAAATAAATCGCCACAAATTCAACGTGAGCAATGGCGTGAAAAAATGCCGCTAAACCGTCGCGCGTGTGAAATTTTCGTTTTGGCATTTCACGCGGCGGCAACAAAATTGGCTTTTTTGGAAAACGGACATTTTCAATCGGTAACGGCAATTTTTCAGATTCAAAAATCAAGGCGTTATTTTCAGAAAGTCGCCACGCTTCATGCGTTAAATTCAACAATTCGTCACGGTTTCCACATTGCAACGCCTGTTCAGCCAGTTCAAAAATGGATTGCATTTTTTAATACGCCGCAACAAACGCTTGTAACAATTTCGCCGCATTCGCCATGCCGTGATGCAAATTTTCTTCGATTTCTGCCATTGTGATTTCGCCTTCTGTTTTACCTGCACCCCAATTCGCCATTACAGCAAGTGCCGCGTAATTCAAACCGATTTCTTTCGCTAAACTGGCTTCAGGCATTCCCGTCATGCCTACTAAGTCGCAACCATCGCGTTCCATTCGTGCAATTTCTGCCGCCGATTCTAAACGTGGTCCTTGCGTACAGCCGTAAGTTCCAATCGGACTAACGTGCAAATTGGCTTGAGCCGCCGCTGTAATCAAACTTGCGCGTAATTTTTGTGAATACGGATAAGTGAAATCAATGTGTGTAACGTTACCGTCTTTGCCATCAAAAAAAGTGTGTTCGCGCGAATAAGTGTAATCAATAATTTGGTCAGGAATGGCGAGTGAAGCGGGAACCATTTCAGTCGTAATACCACCAACCGCTGCGACAGCAATAATATCTTGAACGCCTAGCTGCTTTAATGCCCAAATGTTGGCGCGATAGTTAATTTTGTGCGGTGGAATCGCGTGCGGATTGCCGTGCCGTGCTAAAAAAATCACGCTTTTATTTTCAATTTCACCAATGACAAAATCGGCTGAAGGTTTGCCGTAAGGCGTTTCAATCGCTTCAAAACGTGGATTTTGTAACGCCGTCAGTTGGCTTAAACCTGTACCACCGATAATCGCTAATGTCGTCATATTATTTTTCTCTGTTGATTAAAAAAATTGTTATTCTGAAAAAACATCCACGCCTTTCGGTGCCGTGAATTCAAATAATTCCGCATTTACGTCTTGATTCGTTTTTAAATTTGAAAAATAAATCCGCGTCATTTGTCCAAAATTGTCGTTCAATTGCATACCGCTCAAAACGCCTTTTTCTAAGCCAATCAACACATATTTAAACGTGCTGTCTTGGCTTTTAGGCACAAGTTTGACCCAGTGCATTTCGCCTTCGGAACCTTGTTGCTCAATGGTGTAATTGTCTTCTAGCGGCACATCACCACTCAATAATAAAGCAGGCGTTGAACCCACCGATTCATCGAGTTTTTTAATCGTAACTTGTTCCAAATCGGCATCGTAAAACCAGACTTTTCCCGTCGTGGAAATAATTTGTTGTTGAAACGGTTTCGTGTAATCCCAGCGAAATTTTCCAGGACGTTGCAAATAAAACAGCCCCGAACTGGTTTGAAAGGGATCGCCCGCTTCGTTAATTAACGTTTGTTTGAAATTGGCGGTAATCGTTTTTGTCGAATTCAAAAAGGCTTTTAGCTGTTTAACTGGCACGTCTTCTGCGAAGGCAATCAAGCTGTTTAAACTCAATAATGCGGCACACACCAACAGGTTTTTTTTCATATTTTTTCTCAATCAAAACTAAAAATTGTCTAATGAATCGTCACTTGGCGAAGATTCAACAGGTGCGGCGGGATTATCATCGCTAGACTTTGGCACATAATAGCCGATGCCACTGCCGCCCGTTTCTGAACTTTCAACACTTTCGCATGATCTGGTACGAGGTTCAGAACCCGCAACATAAGGATAGCGGCGCGAACCTGAACAATTGCTGACTGATGAGGTTCTGATATTGTCGGGCGCAATTAAATTTACAGGTTGCGTTGATATTTGCTTCATGATTGCTAACCAAACTGGCAATGCCCCCGTTGCACCTGTTAATCCCATTGGCTTATTATCATCACGTCCCACCCAAACGACCGATAAATAATCGCCCGAATAACCTGCAAACCAACTGTCTTTTGCGTCGTTAGTGGTTCCCGTTTTGCCGACTAAACCGTAACTTTTTGGAAAAACATCGTACGCCGAATGTCCCGTGCCATCAGTCATCACTTCTTGCAACATCGTATTCACGATGTAAGTGACGGCAGGATCTATGGCTTGTTTGACAATAAATGGATAACTTTGCAACCGTTCGCCTTTTGCCGAAACCACAGCACGAATTGCTTTTAATCGACTTAAAAAACCATCGCCTGCTAAGGTTTGATACATTTGCGTGACATCTAAAGGCGTGAGTTGTGCCGAACCCAATAAAAACGACGGGAACGATTCAACTTCACGAGTTACGCCCATATTTCTTAACGTTTCAATCACTTTATCTACACCAACATCCATGCCAATTCGCACGGTTGCTAAATTGTAAGAATGCGCCAAGGCTTGATGCAAACTGACGCTTCCGTGTTCGCGGTGATCGTAATTTTTCGGAATCCACGGTTCACTGCCTTTGTTTGGTACGACAATTTCTGTATCGCTCACCGACGAAGTAATTGTGTATTTTTTCGGATTATTCAACGCGGTTAAATAAATCACGGGTTTAATCAACGAACCAATCGGACGCACAGCATCTAACGCACGATTAAAACCTGAAGAAATCACTTCACGTCCACTCGTCAAAGCCGCAATTTCGCCACTGTCTCGCCGCGTAATTACGGCAGCTGTTTCTAAATTGTCCGTTGATTTTGGTAATTTTTCGAGTTGTATCAGTTGCGTTTTAACCGTTTGTTCAAGCGTATCTTGAACGCGCGTATCTAAGGTGGTGAAAATGCTCAAGCCTTCGGAAGTTAAATCTTCTTCGCGATATTCTTGGCGCAGTTGTCGTTTAACCAAATCCAGAAAGTATGGATACAAATTCGCCGAACGGTTGGCATTGGCGATTACGCCCAAAGGTTTCGCTTTCGCATCGGCGGCTTGTTTTGCAGTAATCGATTGCGCGGTTGCCATTTCGTCTAAAATCAAATTTCGACGTTGCACAGCTCTATCTGCCACTCGACGCGGGTCATAATATGATGGACCACGCACCAAAGCGACTAACGAAACGACTTGATGCAACGGTAAATCTTTCAAGGTGCTATTAAAATAAAATTCGCTCGCTAGCCCAAAACCATGCACCGCACTGTTACCGTTTTGTCCTAAATAGATTTCGTTCAAATAGGCTTCTAAAATTTCATCTTTGCTGTAACGGTATTCCAAAATTAACGCCATAAAGGCTTCGTTAATTTTGCGCGTTAAACTGCGTTCTGAACTCAGATAAAAGTTTTTCACCAATTGTTGTGTAATGGTGCTGCCACCTTGAACCATGCCGCCTGCTTTTAAATTCGCTAACATTGCGCGGGCTATGCCTCGAAATGACAAACCAAAATGGTGATAAAAATCGCGGTCTTCGGAGGCAAGTAGGGCTTTAATTAACGCAGGCGGGGCTTCCTGCAATTTAATTAAAACACGATCTTCTTTAATGCTCGGATACAGCGTGCCAATTTGCGCGGGGTCTAAGCGCAATAACGCAATAGTTTCATTTTGATTGCCCAAATCCGTAATGTTTTCAACGGTTGATTCCACAAAATTCAATCGAATTAAACTGCTTTCTTGTGGTGAATCCCAAAAACTAAACGGACGGGTTTTAACTGTAATTTGAGAACCTTTTTTAACGTAAGTGCCTTCTGCTGCAAGTGTTGAATCAATACGGTAATGCAACGTTTTTAATTGCGCTTCAAATTGTGCGGCACTCATGTTGTAGCCCGCATAAAGTTCGAGCGGACTGGCATAAACTCGCGCAGGAATTGCCCAACGTTTGCCTTCAAATTGTTTGCGGACGTTGTAATCCAAGACACCTAAATAACCAAACAAGAAAAACCCGCCAACGCCTAATGCAATCAAAAATAGACTGCTGAACCAGGGAAAGGTGTTTTTTTTGTTTTTACGTTGGCGCGATACTACGTCGTAGCGCGAACTGGAGCGTTTTTTTCTTTCTGCCATGAGTGAATCTGAAAATTGTTAAAAGGCGAAGTGAATTTGTTGATGATTAAAAATTATGTGCTGATTCTATCACACCCCAAAAACAAAAAAGTTTCATCCGAAAACAGCGCGTTTTATTGGGATTTTTTGTGTTAGTGCGTGTTTTAAAAGTATCAAAATCAATCAAGCTAACCGTCCGAGCATCAAGTTATAGCTAATGCAATATAAATTGGTGCGGTTATACTACGAACAATTGCCTCAT
>CAZLGN010000069.1:0-9753 GCA_964558865.1 uncultured Methylomagnum sp. | reverse complement strand
TAATGCAGCTTCTGCGACTTTGCGTTTTAATTCATCTTGTGTCATTTGAGTTTTCCTCAGAGCTATAAAAGTCCGTGATAATAACGCATCATCTTAGGAATTAAAAACGTCCGTTAAAAACTTCATTGAAATGATTGATTAAGTTCAGCATAAGCCGCAAAAGTGAAATTTTATACTGAGCAGCGGTGCAAATAATGGCTAATATGCTAGACTAAGCGCGAAAGAGTTGGCTGGGCAGTCGCTGCTTTATTGTAATGATAGAGGGGAGGAAAGTCTGGACTCCACTGGGCAGAGTGCCAGTTAATGACTGGGAGGTGCAAGCCTACGGAAAGTGCAGCAGAAAATATACCGCTAAATTCGTTTCGGCGAATCAGTAAGGTTGAAATGGTGCGGTAAGAGCGCACCGCGCAACTGGTAACAGGTGTGGCAGTGAAAACCCCACTCGGAGCAAGATCAAATAGGAAAGCATTTGTCCGCCCTGGCAGCTTTCGGGTAGATTGCTAAAGCGGCAAAGTGATTTGTTGCGTAGATGAATGACTGTCCTCGACAAAATCCAGCTTATAGGCTGACTCTTTCACCTAATCCTAAAAAACCTAACGTAATTTGTCAGTAAAATTCACTAACATTTTGATACCACATAGCATTTGTATAAATGTTAAGAAATCACAGAAACTTAGGCTGTTTTCACGCTTGACTAAGCATTGTTTGAAATCTATATTGAACAAGATTTATGACCGCCCACTGTGGGCTTTTTTATTGCTTTTTAATAACGGAAAATTTACCTAATGATTCATTTATCAGTAATGCTGCAAGAAGCATTGCATCATTTAGCAATCAAACCAAATGGTGTATACATAGATGGAACATTCGGACGCGGCGGACATAGTCAAGGTATTTTAGAAGCACTTGGTGAAGACGGGATGCTGTGTGCTTTTGACCGCGATGAAACCGCCATTAACTGCGAACGCGCTCAAAAATTATCCCAAGATCCACGCTTTAAATTAGTTCACGCGCCATTTTCAGAAATGGACAAAGTAATGACGGAATTAAATTTAAATGGAAAAGTAGACGGCATTTTGCTTGATTTAGGCGTTTCTTCGCCGCAACTTGACGACGAAACACGCGGTTTTAGTTTTATGAACGATGGCGCACTTGATATGCGAATGGACACCACCCAAGGTTTATCTGCCGCGCAATGGCTTTCACAAATCGACGAAAAAACATTGATACAAGTGTTATTCGATTATGGTGAAGAGCGTTTTGCTCGTAGAATCGCAAATGCAATTGTCACAACCCGATTAACACAACCAATTGAAACAACACGCCAATTAGCAAAATTGATTGAAGAGACTATTCCATTTCGTGAAAAACATAAGCACCCAGCAACGCGCAGCTTTCAAGCGATTCGAATTGCCGTGAATAACGAACTCGGCGAATTAGAAGCCGTATTAAAACAGGCTAAAAATTTATTAAATGCCAATGGTCGATTAGTTGTTATTTCGTTCCATTCACTTGAAGACCGTATTGTTAAACGCTTTATGCGTGATGAATCAGGCGTAAAACGCAACGTTGGTAAATTACCAATCAAAGAAGCTGACATCGAAAAAGGTGTTTTAAATGTGTTAAGTAAAGCCATAAAACCGAATTCCGCCGAAATTGCACAGAATCCACGCTCGCGTAGTGCTGTTCTGCGCGTTGCAGAACGAATTTAATTTTATGATGCGATTTTTAGGCATGAGTATTTTGATTTCCATTCTGCTGGTATCGGCATTGATGGTGATTTATAAAAAATATAATTCACGAATTATTTTTATCGAAATTCAAAAACAAGAAAAAGCCTTAGATCAATACGAAGTCGCGTGGGGACAATTACAACTCGAACTCACTACGCTTGCTGAACAAAATCGTGTTGAGCAAATAGCGCGTGAACAGTTGAAATTGGTCTTGCCCTCTCGCGAAAAAATAATTTATATCAAACCCTAAAATAATGAAGTATCGACGACATAAAAACGAAGCAACACTATTTGCCCGCGACTATTCAATACGTCGGCGTTGGGTTTTAGGCACGATTATCGTGGGAATGCTAGTTTTAGTTGGAAAAGCCGTAGATTTGCAAGTTTTTGACAAAGAATTTCTTCAAGAACAAGGCGATATGCGACATGTTAGCGAAGTGCCTGTTTCGGCATATCGCGGTGTTATTCGAGATAGAAACGGTGCGCCACTTGCGATTAGTACACCTGTTGAATCGATTTGGATTAACCCACAAGAATTTAAAGTGACTGCGACGCGCCAACAAATTAAACAACTTAATCGCCTATTGAGTTTAGAAGATGGAAAAATTGAAGAATTTTTAACGGATTCTCATAAACAATTTGCGTATCTGGCGCGACAAGTTAGCCCCAGTTTAGCGGAACAAGTAAAAAGTTTAAAACTGGCGGGCGTGTATTCTGAACGGGAATTTAAACGTTTTTATCCAACAGGCGGTGTCGCAGCACATTTGATTGGTTTTACCGATTTAGACGACAAAGGGCAAGAAGGATTGGAAGCCGCTTACGACCATTTATTGCGCGGTGTGTCTGGCAGCAAGCGCGTCATTCGTGATGGCAAACGCCAAATTATTGATGATGTTGAAAATATCAAAGAGCCAATCGCAGGCAAAACATTAGAATTAAGTATCGACCAACGAATTCAGTATTTAGCGTATCGAGAATTGGCGCACGCTGTCACGATTAACCACGCAAAATCTGCTTCATTAGTGGTTTTAGATGCAAAGAACGGTGAAATTTTAGCCGCCGTAAATCAGCCTTCTTTTAATCCAAATATGCGTAAGAATTTGAAAGAAAATTTGTATCGCAATCGTGCATTGACTGATGTTTTTGAACCTGGTTCGACCGTGAAACCCTTTGTGGTAGCGGCGGCTTTAGATGGACATTATGTTCGTCCCGATGAAATGTTTGAAACAAATGGCAGTTTTGAAATCGGTACACACGTTGTCAAAGATGTTCATAATTACGGCACATTAGATTTAACGGGCGTGATTAAAAAGTCGAGTAATATCGCCGTCAGTCAAATGGCATTGCGAATGCCGCCGAAGTATTTTTGGGAGGTTTATCATCAATTAGGTTTTGGCGAATCGACCGCATCAGGTTTTCCAACTGAAGCCAGCGGTAGTTTATTGGATTACGAACAATGGAAGCCATTTGACCGCGCTACGCTTTCTTTTGGTTACGGTTTAAGTTCAACCGCTTTGCAATTAGCGCGTTCTTATACCGCTTTGGCAGACAATGGAATTTTGCATTCAGTAAGTTTGTTTAAACGTGACGAAGACCCCGAACCAAAACGCATTTTCACCAGTCGTACCGCAAAAAGTGTTCGGGCTATGATGGAAACCGTTATTGCAAAAGACGGCACGGCGTATGAAGCGCGAGTGGATGGTTACAGCGTCGCAGGTAAAACAGGAACTGTTAAAAAAGCTGGTGCTGGCGGTTACATTGAAAAAAGTTATTTTTCAGTTTTTGCAGGTATGGCACCAGCAAGCAACCCACGCTTAATTATTGTAGTTATGATTGATGAGCCTTCGGCTGGTCAGTATTACGGGGGGATTGTTTCAGCCCCTGTGTTTTCAAAAGTAATGAGTGGTGCATTGCGAATTCTCGAAGTTGCACCCGATCAGTCGGATAATATGCCAGTTTTGTTAATGGGAAAAACACAATGAAACAACAGATTTCATCGATTTTTGACAGTAATTTGAACATTTCTGATTTCACATTGAACAGCAATGACGTGGTCGAAGGCTGTGTTTTTATTGCCTTAAAAGGCGCAAATCATCACGGTTTGAATTATGCAAAATCGGCAGTTGAAAAAGGCGCAATCGCCGTTTTATTTGATAGTGAAGATGTAACGCTTGCTGACGAAATTCTTACTGATTTGAACGTGTTAAAAATTCCTGTTTCAGAGTTAGCAAAAAACATGGGCGAAATCGCCGCGCATTTTTATGGAGAACCTTCGCAAAAAATGAATGTCATTGGCATTACAGGCACAAACGGTAAAACGTCGTGTAGCCAATTTTTAGCACAAACTTTAGAAAATTGCGGTGCAATCGGCACAATCGGCTGGGGAAAATTCGGCGAATTAAAACAAACGTTAAACACCACGCCCGATGCGTTAGCCATTCAAAAAATGTTAGCCGCTTTGAAAAACGAAGGCTGTGAAAATGTGGCAATGGAAGTTTCATCACACGGTTTAGCGCAAGGTCGCGTTAATGGCGTGAAATTCAAAGGCGCAATTTTCACTAACTTCAGCCGTGACCATTTGGATTATCACGGCACAATGGAAGCGTATTTAGAAACAAAATTAAAATTGTTCAACGCGCCAAATTTAGAATTTGCCGTTATCAATTTAGATGATGAAATCAGCGATAAAATCATTGCGGCGATTCCTGAAAATGTCGAAATTATTGGCGTAACAACAAAAAATAGAACAGCGGCACGCGGTCAAACGTTAAGCGCAGAAAATATCGACTTAAATTTAAGCGGGATTCAATTTGATGGACTTTGGCAAAACCAAAAACAAACGTTACACGTTCCGTTAATAGGAAAATTTAATTTAGAAAATGTGTTGTGCGTATTGGCAACAATGTTGAAATTAGGTTTTGAATTTAACGATGCCGCACAACGCTTGATAAATTTAAAGCCTGTCAGTGGGCGTATGGAACGTTTTGGCGGTGAAAATAATCAGCCGTTAATCGTCGTCGATTATGCACACACGTCCGACGCGCTCGAAAAAGTGTTAAGTAGTTTACGTTTGCACACGAAAGGAAAATTAGGCGTTGTTTTTGGCTGTGGTGGAAATCGTGACAAAGGCAAACGCGCACAAATGGGACGAGTTGCCGAAGAATTTGCCGATTGGGTTATTGTCACTAACGACAACCCGCGTTTTGAATCAAGTGAAACAATTATTCAAGATATTTTAAGCGGTTTCTTTAACAATGAATCAAAGGTCATTTATGATCGCGGTAAAGCTATTCGTAGGGCAATCGAACACGCTGATGCTCAAGATTGTGTGTTAATAGCGGGCAAAGGTCACGAAAATTACCAAGAAATAGACGGCGTGAAATTTCCTTTCAATGACGCAGAATGTGTCCGAGAAATACTGGCGAAGTTATGATTAGAATGAATTTAAGCGAAATCGCTACAAAATTGAACGGCGTGTTGCTTGGTGCAGATGTAGAAATTTTCGGTGTAAGCATCGACACGCGAACCTTAAAAACAGGAAATCTTTATATTGCGATTGTCGGGCAATTGTTTGATGGTCACGATTTTGTTGATTCAGCAAAAAAAGCAGGTGCAAATGCAATTTTAACGCATCAAAAATTAGAAACGGATTTGCCACAAGTTTTGGTTGAAAACACGCATTCTGCACTCGGTGAATTAGCCAAAACGTGGCGCGAAAAAATGCTTGCAAAAATCGTCGGCGTAACGGGTAGCAACGGCAAAACCACAACAAAAGAAATGCTTGCTGCGATTTTGAGTGTTAAGGATTCGGTACTTTTTACGCAAGGCAATTTAAATAACGACATCGGCGTGCCATTAACTTTATTGAAATTATCTCCCGAACAGTGTTACGCCGTCATTGAAATGGGCGCGAATCACGTCGGCGAGATTGCTTACACCAGTAAATTAGCAAACGCTGACGTGGTGATAATTACCAATGTTGGCGCGGCACATTTAGAAGGTTTTGGTGACTTGAACGGCGTGGCGCGTGCGAAAGGCGAAATCATTGAAACGCTTGGCGCAAATGGTGTAGCCGTTTTAAATCGAGATGATGCGTTTTTTGATTATTGGCAAACCGTTGCGGGTTCACGAAAAATCATCACGTTTGGGTTGTATGAAAACGCTGATATTCGTGCTGAAAATATCGATGTCAAAATTGAAAATCATCAATTTATTACGCGCTTTGATTTGATTTGTATCGATGAAAAAATCAGTGTGAATTTACCGCTAGCAGGAAATCACAATGTTTTAAATGCACTTGCGGCAACAGCAGCAACATCTGTTTTAAGAATTTCTCTCGAACAAATTAAACAAGGTTTAGAATCGATGTCGCCTGTCAATGGACGATTGCAATTGTTGCGAGGACGTTTAGGAAATTCGATTATCAACGACACTTACAACGCCAACACCGCGTCGTTAAAAGCTGCGTTAGATGTTTTACAAAAATGTAGCGGCGAACATTGGGTGATTTTGGGCGCATTTGGCGAGCTGGGCGATGACACGGAAACCGTGCATTTTGAAATGGGTAAAACCTTGAAAAATTGCGGCGTAAAACGCTTGTTTGCCGTCGGCGAATTAACAAAACAAACCGTTTTAGCCTTTGGTGAAAACGCTCAACATTTTGTATCACAAACTGAATTACTCGCCGCGTTAATGCCACAATTAACGGGCAACGAAACTCTTTTAATCAAAGGCTCGCGCTCACAACACATGGAAAATGTGACAGCCGCGTTACTTGAATCCACAGGAAAACACCCATGTTATTTTATTTCGCCGATTACTTAACTAGCTTTTATGGCGGTTTTAACGTTTTTCATTATCTGACGTTTCGCGCGATTGTTGCGGTTTTAACTTCATTGATTATTTCATTCATGATTGGACCTTGGATGATTTGCAAACTGAGCCGCAACAAAATTGGACAAAGTATTCGTGAACTTGGGCCTAAATCGCACTACGAAAAAGCAGGTACGCCAACAATGGGTGGCGCGTTGATTTTGGTGGCGATTACCATTACGACTTTGCTTTGGGCAGATTTAAGTAATCGTTACGTTTGGGTCATTTTGCTGGTAACACTTGGTTATGGCGTGATTGGTTTTATTGATGATTACCGTAAGGTTATTAAAGGCAACAGCGACGGACTTTCAGCGCGTTCAAAGTATTTGTGGCAATCAATTATTGGTTTTTCAGCGGCGTTATTTTTGTTTAAAACAGCGACATTGCCCGCTGAAACCCAATTGATTGTGCCATTTTTCAAAGACGTTGTATTTGATATGAGCTGGTTTTACGTTGTATTTGTCTATTTTGTGATTGTTGGCACAAGCAATGCCGTTAATCTCACCGATGGTTTGGACGGTTTAGCAATTATGCCGACGGTTATGGTGGCGGCTGGTTTAGGCGTTTTTGCGTATTTGTCAGGACATGCCACATTTTCACAGTATTTGGCGATTCCTTCTTTACCGCACGCAGGCGAATTAGTGATTTTTTGCGCGGCTTTAATTGGCGCAGGATTAGGTTTTTTATGGTTCAACACTTATCCCGCGATGGTTTTTATGGGCGATGTCGGCGCGTTGGCATTGGGCGCAGCACTTGGCACGCTTGCCGTTTTGGTTCGCCAAGAAATCGTACTCGTGATTATGGGGGGCGTATTTGTGATGGAAACGTTGTCGGTCATGATTCAAGTTTTATCGTTCAAACTCACAGGGAAACGGGTTTTTAGAATGGCTCCGATTCACCATCATTTTGAGCTTAAAGGCTGGCCCGAACCGCGCGTGATTGTACGTTTTTGGATTATTACCGTGATTTTGGTGTTGATTGGTTTAGCCACGTTAAAACTGAGATAAGTTATGAAAAACATCTTAAAAGAAAAATTCGATTTAACGCCTGACGCAAAAATTATCGTTGTAGGCGAAGGCATTACGGGAACGTCAGTTGCTAATTTTTTGCAAGCGCAAAACTTACCTTTTTCAACCGTTGATAGCCGCAAAACCGCTTTCACATTTGAAACCTTCAAAAATGCAACACATTTAATCGTTAGTCCAGGTGTTGCGCTTTCTGAACTAACAATTGCCGCCGCGTTAAATTCTGGCGCAAAGTTAGTCAGCGATATTGATTTATTTGCAGCGGTTGTAAATGTGCCAATCGTTGGTATTACGGGCGCAAATGGTAAAAGTACCGTTACCACCATGCTTGGCGATATGGCGAGAGCGTGTGGCAAAAATGTCGGTGTTGGCGGAAATTTAGGCAAACCCGCGTTGGATTTATTAGACGATGCGGCAGAATTTTATATTTTGGAATTATCGAGTTTTCAACTTGAACGCTCGCACGTTTTGAACGCTGTCGCCGCAACGGTTTTGAACATTTCCGCCGACCATTTAGATCGTCACGAGGATTTAGAAAATTACGCGCAAGCGAAACAAGTCATTTTTAGCGGCGATGGCGTGATGGTTTTGAATCTTGATGATGAAATGGTTTCGGCAATGCGTGATGAAAGTCGTGAAACGCTTACTTTTTCTGTGAAGCAAAAAGCCGATTTTCATCTAACGAATCATAACTTAATGCACAACGAAAATGTTTTAATGTCGCTTGCGGATTTGCCGCTAGAAGGCAAGCACAATGCCGCAAATGCGTTGGCTGTGTTGGCGTTAGGCACAGCAATTGGTTTAGATGTGGCTAAAATGTGCGACGCATTACGCAATTTCAAAGCCCTCAATCACAGAATGCAAAAAGTTAGCACCAAAAACGGCATCAACTGGGTAAATGATTCCAAAGCCACGAATATCGGCGCGTGTATTGCGGCGTTGGAAGGCTACGATAAAAAAGTCATTTTAGTCGCAGGCGGCGAAGGCAAAGGGCAAGATATGAACGAACTTTTACCCGCAATTCAAGCGAAAGCCAAAGCGGTCATTTTAATCGGCAAAGACGCGCCACTTATTGAAGCCGCGTTAAACCAATTATCCGAAATCGTTCCTGCTTATCACGCCCAAGATATGCAAGAAGTCGTTGCAATCGCCTCGCACATTGGCAAATCAGGTGATACCGTTTTATTGTCGCCAGCTTGCGCGAGTTTGGATCAATATAAAAATTATCAAGACCGTGGCGACCAGTTTGCACAAGCGATTGAGGCGTTGCCAACGTGAAAAATCGTGAAAAAATCACTCCTTTTCGTTTTAAACTGCACACAGACCCCGTTTTGGTATTGGTCAGTTTTAGCTTGTTATTGCTTGGTTTTGTGATGGTTTCGTCCGCGTCATTGCATTTAGGCGCGAAAATGAACAACGACACACTTTATTATCCTGAACGTCAATTTATTCACATGACGCTCGGTCTGATTGCTGCCTCATTTGTGGCATATCGTCCGATGCACTTTTGGAAAGAATACGGCGGTAAAGCATTTTTATTCAGCGCAGCGTTGCTGATTGTGGTGTTAATTCCAGGTTTAGGCGTAAAAGTAAACGGCAGTACGCGCTGGTTGAATATCCCAGGCTTTAGAGTACAAGTTTCTGAAATTGTGAAATTTTTTACCGTAATTTTCATGGCACATTACGTCACAAAAAATCAGAAAAACGTACAAGAATCATCAATGGCATTGCTGCAACCGCTTGGTATTTTTGGCGTAATTAGTATTTTATTACTTTTTGAGCCAGATTTCGGTTCAGCCGTTGTGATGCTTATGATTGTGATGGGAATTATGTTTTTAGCTGGCGCAAGGCTTTTACAATTTGGTGCATTGCTTTCACTCATTGGATTTTTGGCTGGAATGTTGGTGTATTTTTCGCCGTACCGTTGGCAACGTGTCACCAGTTTTATGGATCCGTGGGCTGACCCGTTGAAAACAGGTTTTCAATTGGTGCAAGCCTTGATTTCCTTTGGACGCGGCGAATGGTTTGGTGTGGGATTGGGAAACGGTTTGCAAAAATTATCTTATTTACCCGAAGCGCATACGGATTTTTTATTTTCAGTTGTAGCGGAAGAATTAGGCTTG
>CAZLGN010000068.1:0-9827 GCA_964558865.1 uncultured Methylomagnum sp. | reverse complement strand
TTTATGAAATGGAAAAACGCTTGAGTAGCCATGATATGTCGTTTGATATGTCGAATGACGATAACGACGATGAAAATTACGCCGCTCCCGTCAATTATTTGCAGCAACGCTACGCTGATCCAGCGGAATTATTAGAAGCATCTGATTGGGAAGGACGCGAACATGACTTGCTAGTTGAAGCAATGAAGTCGCTGGATGAACGCAGTATTGATATTTTAACCAGTCGATGGTTGATTGAGAAAAAAGCGACTTTGCAAGATTTAGCCGCGAAATATAACGTTTCCGCCGAGCGTATTCGACAGATTGAACAAAATGCGATGAAGAAAATTCGTAATGCGTCAGTCTTTGTAGCTTAATTTTTTCTGCAAGGGAGACGCGGTTTTTTTGCGTCTCCCCATACAAAATTACATACTCAATCGCACACCAATCCAACCTGCACGCGGCGCACCAGGTGACACAAAACGCCCATCGTCATATTTATCCCCCAACACTTCATCCGCTTGTCCATAAACGCCAAAGGTGTTGTAACGCACATCAAAAATGTTATTCACTTTGCCAAATAGTGCGAAGTTTTTGGTGAATTTATATTCCGCTGTGCCGTTGAAAAGCCAATAACCTGACAGCGGTTTTGTCATATTGGTTTCATCACCGCGAAAAAATTGTTGTCCGCTGTATTGTCCGTTGATACCGAGTGAAACTTTTTTCCATAAATCCACGTTTAACGCCGCTTTAAAAATGTGTTCAGGAATTGATGAAATTTTGTCTTTTTTTTGAACATCGACTAACGCTGTGTTATCAAGTGGATTTTGAATGTTAAATCCATCCAAATAACGCGCGTTCAAATAAGTGTAATTCGTTGAAAAATGCCAATCATCAATCGCGCTAAAAAGGCTTTCTTTATAAATTGACGTTCCCGCTTCAATTCCGTAACGCCGCGTTTGTCCGACGTTGCTAAAATAACCTTGACTCGCCAAGCCGCCAGCACGATGAAAAATAATATCGTCATGGTTTATGGCGTGAAAAAATCCCAAATTCCAATTCATTTTGCCATCAATCAATTTATTCAAATTGCCACGAAAACCGCCTTCCCACGTTTTGGCAACCACTTGATTTAATGGCGGGTCTGCGACAAAAGAATTCGGCAATTTACAAGGAGCTTCGGGGTCGGCACAACTTAATTCCATTGGTGTTGGCGCACGCGCAGATTCCGCGTAATTTCCGTACATATTCACATTATCTAAAAGCTGATAAGTTAAACCGCCTGATGGATTTAAACGTTCAAACGAGTGATGTCCGTTTAAATTCTTTTCAGCATCGTTGATATATTTGTCTTGCATATCAACGGTGATGTGGTTGTAACGTCCTGCAATGGTCGCTGCGAGTTTGTCAGTAATCGAAAACGTATCACTTAAAAATACACCTACGCTTTCTGTGCCTGCTTTCAAACGCACTTTTGATTCATCAACAAAAACACCACTCCCGACTGTTCCTCTGTCAGCTGTTAATGAACCCAGTTCGGTATTGGCTGAATAATTGATTTCTGACACATCGTAACTCGTGCCGACGGTCAAATTATTTTCGTGTTTGAACAAATCGCCTGTAAAAGTGGTTTGCAATGTGCCACCTTTACCGCGCATCATTGTCGCGCTGGAATTTCGCGTCGCGCCTTCAACAGCGTCATCTGCCAAAATAAAATTACCGTCTGTGCCTAAAACAGGTTCGTCGCCATTGCACAAAAAGCCCGAATCATCGGCGCAATTATCGTAATCGCTGTTATCGCCGTTAAACGTTTTCATACGATTTTGACGAAAATAACCGTTTCCACTGATTTCGATTTTGTCGGTTAAATCGTAACTTCCTGAAAGTTCAGAAAAGAACATCCGTGTCACGGTTTGGTCGGGATGGGTGAAAATAGCTTTGCGATTTTCGTTCAAAAGTTGAATCGGTGTCGCGCCATTGCCGCGCATATTGTTATCGTTTGCGCCTAAAGTTAAATCGAGCGAACCTTTATCACCGCGCCAGCTCAACGTTCCAAAAACTCTATCTGCTTTTGTGGGTGAAAAATCGCGCCAACCGTCTTCTTCAAAATGATTGATGTCAACGAAATAACCCCAAGTGCCGTTATTCCAACCACTGGTTAATTCTTCAGAATGTCGTCCAAATGAACCGCCATAAACTTCGAATTGATGTTTTGGCGACGAAAAACCTGTTTTGGTTTTAATCGCAATCGCGCCACCCAAGGTATTTAAACCATAAACGGGATTTGACGAATACAACGCCATTGAATCAATCGCGCCTTGTGGAATTAAATCCCAATTCACGCTGTCGCCAAACGGTTCGTTAAAACGTACACCATTAACGTAAGTAGATAAACCTTGCGGCAAACCCATTAACGGTGAAGCGGTAAAACCACGATACGAAATATCAGGTTGCAGCGGATTATTTTGCGCTTCGTTGACGTGTGCGCTGCCTAAATAACGATTGATGTAATCGGCTAATGAAATCGATTGTGCATTTTGTAATTCTTCGCTTAAAACTGTTTGCACAGGCGTTGGTAATTTATCGGCATCAATACTGCCGCCAAGTGGTGAAACGCCAACGACATTCATAATACCTAAATCTTGTGGCACATCTTCAGCGAAAACAGCTTGCGACATCGCAAGTGTTAAAAGTGGATAAAGTATTTTTTTCATAAATAAAAATTCTCTAAATAAAAAAACCACGATGCTTTTCAGCATCGTGGCAAGAAGTGCAAAATGAGAACCCAATTCTCAAAACATAAATAAAACTAAAAACTATGCGGCAATAAAATCGCTTTCGGTTAATCACACGATCAACAAACTTTATGCAAAATTAAAAATTGTTGACACATTCTAATTTTATGGGGCTTAAAAAAATATAGGAATTTTTCCTAAACTTGAGTCATCAAATTCAACGATAACGCGATATGCGCTAATTCTGCGCTGGAATTTACACCTAATTTATTGCGAATGTTCGTCCCGTAATTAGCGGCAGTTTTATAACTTAAACACAATTTATCGGAAATATGGTGCGCGGTTAATCCTTTTGCCAAAAGCAAAAATACATCAAATTCACGCGGCGAAAAATCATTCACAATCGTTTGAAAATTCGAATTTAGCTCATCAATCAAATTTGGTTCAATGTAGATTTCACCGTTTGCGACTTTTTTAATTGCCGTAATTAACACGTCTGGATGCGCGTGTTTGCAAATATAACCTTTTGCACCTGCGTTTAACGCACGTTGCACATACACTTTTTCATGATGAACGCTGAACACAATAATTTTTGCTTTTTCATCACGCAAAACTAAACGGCGCGTCGCTTCTAAACCGCCAATTCCGGCCATCGATAAATCCATAACGATTACGTCTGGCTGCAATTCGCCGTAAAGTTGTAAGGCTTGCTCGCCCCGTTCGGCTTCGGCAATGACATCGATATTCTCTTCGGTTGCAAGCAATAATCGAAAACCTGCGCGTACAACAGCGTGATCATCAACCAAAATAACGGTTATTTTTTTTGCATTCATAAAGGAATTTTTGCATGAATAATCATGCCTTTTTGCGGTTGAGTTTCAATGGAAAAATCGCCGTTCAAACTGCGAACGCGCTCGCGCATACTTAACAAACCAAAACCATTTTTGATAGTTTGTGTGTCGCAACCTTGTCCATTATCGGTAATTTTCAACGACAAAAAGTCATTTTCATCAATCGTTAAATTTATCAAAACCTGCGTTGCATCGGCGTGACGAACCGTGTTGGTCAAACATTCCTGCACCATTCTAAAAATATGAATGCTGATAATTTCGGACAGCAATTCGCAGCGTCTATCATATTCAAATATAACGTTTAAAGGCGAATGTCGTTGCCAATGTGAAATCAAATCATCAATCGCCGCCTTTAAACCCAATTCAGTCAAACACACGGGGTGCAATTTCTGCATCATCGAACGCACGACGCGCATTAAATGGTCGCAAATTTGAATAATTGAATGAGTGCTTTGTGTGATAAGTGAATTTTGCGATTTTTCGGCGCGTGAAATTGCCACCGTCATCACCTTAATCGCCGTCAACGATTGTCCCAATTCATCGTGCAATTCTTGTGCGAGACGTTGACGTTCTTGTTCCTGAATTTCTAAATTATGTTGTGTTAACGCACGATTTTCGTGTTGACTGGCGTTTAATTTTTCGAGTGTGTGATTGATTGCGTTGGCAATTCGATTCATTTCATCGCTTGAAAAATTCGGCAATTGCTTTTGATATTCGCCAAATTCAACACGCTCCAAACCTTCAATAATGATTGAAATGGCTTTTAGCACACGATTAAACACGAGTTGAATTACGCCAAAAATTAACGTAACCAATAAAAATAACAATCCAAAAAATGCCGAACTTTCTTGCCACACTTCACGAATTTCATTAAGCGGATTCGCTTCAATTAAAACGATTAACGCTTGCCCGTCGTTTGTTATCAACGTGCGTTCAATTTGAATCGGCGAGCTTGCAACCAAATTCACAAACCATTTGGGCGGATTTGACTGCATTTTTGAAATCGCTGCTTGCGAAATATCTAACACATTTCCAGACGGTTCTTTAAGCTGAATGCGTAAATGGCGTGTTTCTTTTAGCGCGTTGAGTTGTGCGAGCCAATCTTTGCGGGCGTTAGTTTGTGAAAGGTTAAAGGTGATGAGTTGAACAGCTAAATGAATCGATGACTGCATTTCGTCTTGAACGGCGCGTTTTGCTTGCCAAAGCGTGAGAGTTCCACCGATGATAAAAATGCAACACGCTAAAAACAAAATTCGCGTGTTGATTTGGTAGCGAAGGCTGTGTTGATTCATATATGAAACTGCACTTTCCCCGTTTCAACGTCATACATTCCGCCAACAATATCAATTTTTCCCTTTTGCAATAATTCATTCAGAACCCGACTGCGTTGTTTGATTTGTTCAACCATTAACTGCACATTTTTATCCGCAACTTGTTGAATTAAATCGTGGTTATGACCAATTTCTGAAACGTAATTCTTTTCACAAACACATTCGACCGCTGGCTGAATTTTATTGAGCAATCCCGTTAAATTGTCTAATTCTACTTTCGCGCACGCGCCTTTAATCGCGCCACAATGCGTGTGTCCTAAAACGACAATCAATTTCGAGCCAGCAACCTGACACGCATATTCCATACTGCCTAAAATATCGTCGTTCACCACATTTCCCGCCACGCGCGTACTGAAAATATCGCCTAAACCTTGGTCAAAAACCAATTCTGTCGAAGTGCGTGAATCCATACAACTCAAAATAATCGCAATCGGAAATTGCCCTTCACTGGTGTCATTGACTTGTTCGAGAAAATTACGATTCGATTCCAAATTATTGACAAAATTGGCGTTGCCTTCTTTGAGAATTTCCAATACTTCGGCAGGCGTAAGAGCTTGCTGGCTTTCATAAGTGTGCGCGTGAACATTTTCGACAGGTTTTAACACGCCGAAACCGCGCACATTTTGCAACGTAAGCTGAATGTTTTTCAGTGGGGCTTCTTTTTTGAAATTCCGAATCACTTCAAATACATCGTAATCGAGATATTTTGAACGGGTGGCATCGATGACAATTTCTGAATTCGGCGGTAATTGGTCAAACGTTTGTTTTAACGTGGCTTTATTCAAAAATGAAACGTGTTCGGATAAGCGAAAAATGATTTTGTTGCCGATGCGCGTTTCACGAAAATATAACGCGGCTTTGTAATTTTCTAACACAATCGACAACAACGCCGCCGCCGTGCCAATCAAAATGCCCACCATTAAATTGGTCAGAATCAACCCCAAAATCGTGGCAATAAACGGAATAAAATGATAAAGCCCCGCGCGATACATTTTTTTAAACGTTCGAGGGCGCGTTAATTTATAACCAACAACTAACAAAATACTTGCCAAACTGGCTAACGGAATTTTATTCAACCATTCTGGCATCAAAAACACCGTGACAAACAATAAACTGCCCGAAATAAAACCTGACGCGCGGGTTTTTGCACCCGATTGAATGTTGATAGAACTGCGAATAATGACTTGCGTCATCGGCAACCCGCCTAATAATCCCGATGTGATGTTGCCAATTCCTTGCACAATTAACTCACGATTTGGCGACGTGACCCGTTTGTAAATATCCAATCTATCAACGGCTTCGACGGCTAACAACGTTTCTAAACTTGCTAAAAATGCCAACATCATCGCGCTAATGTAAATCGCTGGATTAGTCATTTGTGAAAAATCAGGGCTGTGCATTTGTTCCAATAATTCGCCGACATTCGCCGCCACAGGCAAATTGACTAAGTGTGATTCTTTCAAAGCAAATTCGGGATAAAAAGTTTGTAAAAAGTCGTTGATAACAATGCCAACCACAATCGTCACCAGTGTTCCATGTAGAACTTGAAAAAAATGACTTTTTTTCAGTTGTGGACGTTCCCATAAAATCAAAATCGTCAATGAAATGAGTGCAATTGCAATCGCTGTCGGTGACGAAAATTCCATCATGTGTGAAAGTTCGCTAAACGATGAATAATTATCGGTTTGAAAAAAAGATAAATCACCTTCGTAATCGCTGTCATAACCAACGGCGTGCGGAATTTGTTTCAAAAAAATAACAATCCCAATCCCCGACAACATACCCTTGATAACGGAACTGGGAAAATAATGGGCAATTGAACCCATTTTTGCCAAACCCATTAAAATTTGAAATACGCCCGCGAAAATGACGGATAACAAGAAGGCTGAAAAGCCTAATGTTTCGATGTTCGTCAACATCATAATCACCAAGCCCGCCGCTGCGCCACTAATGCCTAACGCAGAACTGCTGAGTGGCGCGACAATTAAACCGCCAATAATGCTAGCGATTAAACCCGAAAATAAGGGTGCGCCCGACGCTAACGCAATACCCAGCGATAACGGAATCGCAATCAAAAAAATTGCAATACCCGCTGGAATATCGCATTTCAAATGCTGAAACATAATGACTCCTAATTTTATTTAAGCAATCCACTCACATCAGCGAGAGCGTTAATTTCAAGGTTTAAGCGTGTTTTGATTGCTGTAGATTGAATCGCCGTCAGAAGATTACTTGCGGCTTTCATTTGAAAACCGTGAATGTAATGTTTAATAACAGCTTCCAGTAGCGCGTCTTTCTCTTCGGAGGTCGGTAATTTGGTTAATGCGTCTTGCGTGGCAGTTATGAAAGTCTCTATTTTCGCGGCATTTTTTAATCTGCCGTAATAATCAACTAATTGACTGGTGACAGTGACTTTTTCGGCAGGAGCTAAATTCACTGACATTTGTTCCGCATTGGCGACTAATTCAGCCGCCGTTGCGGGCGAGTAATTTGCAATCAAAACATTTGCTAAGGCTTTATAAACTGGAGCGTGTAGCGATTTATGCAATTCTAACGCATTGGTTACAAAACCCGCTTTCAATGATGCCGTAATCGTTCGATAAAGTCGCAAATCGTACTGCGCTTTTGCATCGATTTGAGCCAATAACGCAAGAACAGATTGCCACTGGTTACATTGTGCATAAACGCTGATTAGCGTGCTAAGAGTTTCGGGTTTAAGTTGTTTTAGCAATGGCTCTGTGCTGTTTATCCATTGGACTGCAACAGGGATATTGTTGATGTCGTAATATGCCAACGCTACCGCAGCGCGTAGTTGTGCTTGAGAATCCAAATTGGTAATGGATGTTAATAGCGTATTGATTTTACTGAAATAACTATTCGCCATTTCGATATTTCCCGCTTTCGAATATGTCACGGCGAGTTTTAAAATCACGTTTAATTGCGATTCGGGTAGCTGCAAATTAGCGAGTAAATTTTCAGATTTTGCCAGCAAATGATTTTTGCCATTTTCCAACGTCAAATAACGGCTTGCTTGGGCAAAATAAATGGCTTGTTGTTCAGTCGAAAGCGGCGTTAAACGTGTTTCGATGGCGGCAAAATTATCATCGAGTAATTTGGTTTGTTTTGCTTGTTGTGCGGAATGCAGCAACGCGCCAATTGCATCAATATAAACATCGTTAGCGATAATAAATTTACTGAGTTTTGCGGCATTTTCAGGTAATTGGCGATCTAATAGAATTTTGCTGTTTTTCGCCAAAAAAGAATCCCACGCAATATCACCGTTAATAACGGTAAATAATTCGTTGGCATTATTGGTTTGCAAAGGCGGCGGCGCAGGATTTTTTGTTACGACATTTTGCGGGGCAGAAATGCTAGAAACGGACGGATTTTCTGAAGGAATCGGATTGTTTACGGCGGGTGAAAATGTTGCGCTAACTGGCGGATTTTCTGAAGGAATCGAGAGTGAAGATGTTGCGCTAGTTGTATTCGTGGCTTCATATCCAGCCGTCATTTCAGCCACGGTAGCCATAATTTCATCGTTTGTTGGCGGCAAGCTACTTTCGCCCGTTGCCCCGCCTGCATTTGCAAACGCATCGGCATCTAAACCAAAACCACTCAAAAATTTTGCCGCTTGATCATGTGTTTTTTGCATCGCTTGTTGAGCATTCATAGGCGATGCACTTTTTTTAGGAGTGGCTAATTTTACCGAAACATCACTTGATGGTTGTATTTCTGCGCCTGTGACTAACGAAGGCGACGCGGGATTTGATAATGCGGGTGGTGCTACATTTCTTTGTGTTAAAAAATAACTCGCGCCAGCTGTCGCAAGTGCCATTCCACCGCCAATCGCAAACAATTTTAAATTTAATGGTTTTTTAACTTGGCTGCCTTTTAGTTCTTCCAAAACCTGTTTTTCTAAATCTAATTTTCGTTGCCTTTCCGCTTCCTCCTGTTGCTGTTTTAACCGTTCATTATTGATGATTGCTTGTGAAGCGAGTAATTTCGCTTTCAATGCTTCGCGTTCTTCATTCTGCTTTTTTTGTTCTAAAAATTTCGCGATATTGATGCCGCATTGCCCACATTTTTCAGGTTCAATTCCATTTTCATCAATTGGCATTTCGTGGTTGCAATTCGGACAACTTAGAATGGTTTCGGCAAACTCATCTTCCATTGGAATAAGTTCCAAACTTACCGACTGAATGACGGGGCTATAAAGTGAAATCAGCCCTAATTTAGCTAGGGTTCGTTGATAATTTTTCGCATCTTCTTCGGTTGCATTTCGATGAATGCACACGTTGGGTTGAGCAAGCAAAGCATCCAACTCCGACAAACTAATTTGCAAGGTTTTTGCCGCGTTCACGCGAATCGTTTCTGCCTCGGCGAGACGATCGGGGTTAATTCCTCTTATGAAAATATCGAACTTTTGCATCGTCTTCTCCTATTGATTTTGTTGATTTTTGACAGTTAATCGTCGAGTTTAATATCAAGCAATTTTATATTTAACTCTGGCAATTTGCTTCTTTCTGTTTCAATTTCTTGTGCCATAGAATTCGCGGATTTATTACTCAAGCTGATTTTCAAACGTAAATTATTAGGGGAATCTGAATTGGCTAACGCATCTTCAAGCGTGATTTTGCCGTCTTCATAAAGCCGTTGTAAATGTGCGTCAAATGTTTGCATACCGATATTTTCCGATTTTTCCATTGCCTCTTTAATACCATGAATTTCACCTTTTAAAATCAAATCGCTGACGTATTGCGTGTTAAGCAAAATTTCAATTGCCGCTGTGCGTTTGCCGTCAATTGTTGGAATTAAGCGTTGCGAAACAAAGGCTTTCATATTCAACGACAAATCCATCAACAATTGTCCGCGTCGCTCTTCGGGGAAAAAGTTAATGATTCGATCGAGAGCTTGATTCGAGTTATTCGCGT
>CAZLGN010000067.1:0-9834 GCA_964558865.1 uncultured Methylomagnum sp. | reverse complement strand
TGCTTGTAGTTACGCGATTGAGAATATAAATATGTATTTTTCAAGTAATAAAATAATTTATTTGGTATAAAACCATCCGTTTCAAAATTTTCCCACAACGGTTCATCACCTTTCGGCAACCACACGCTAAACCATTGAGTCGTAATCGCATGACGGTCTTTCATACCTGCAAAACCAATATCACGCTGACGCACATTTGCAAATCGCGCTAATTGTCGTGCCACATATTCTGTGTTTTCGCCTGTTTTTTGGATTTGCAGAAAAATATGTTCGCCACTTCCTGATGGTTCAAATGCCAACGTTTCTTCAACAATAAAATCGTCAGGAAATGTGCGAATTATGCCTTTTCCCGTTGGTGAACCGTAAGCAAAAGCCCATTCTGGAATCGTTAAATTTTCCATCACAAACCACTTTTCAAACTGGCTTCAATAAAACCATCTAAATCACCATCTAAAACCGCTTGTGTGTTGCCGACTTCGTAACCTGTGCGTAAATCTTTAATCCGAGATTGGTCTAAAACATACGAGCGAATTTGACTGCCCCAACCAATGTCCGATTTACTGTCTTCGATAAGTTGTTGCCCTTCATTGCGTTTTCACATTTCGAGTTCATACAATTTCGCTTTCAATTGTTTCATCGCGGTATCGCGGTTTTTATGTTGTGAACGATCGCTTTGACATTGCACCACAATCCCTGGTGGCGCGTGAGTTAAACGCACAGCGGATTCGGTTTTGTTGATATGTTGTCCCCCTGCCCCACTCGCACGATAAACGTCGGTGCGAATATCCGCAGGGTTAATATCAATTTCAATATCGTCATCAATTTCAGGTGAAACGAACACCGACGCAAACGAGGTGTGACGGCGATTTCCCGAATCAAACGGTGATTTACGAACCAAACGATGCACACCTGTTTCCGTTCGCAACCAACCAAACGCATATTCGCCTTCAAAACGAATCGTCGCACTTTTAATGCCTGCCACATCGCCTTGTGATTCTTCAATGAGTTCAGTTTTAAAACCACGCCGTTCACCCCAACGCAAAAACATTCGTTCTAAAATCGAAGCCCAATCTTGTGCTTCGGTGCCGCCCGAACCTGATTGAATATCCAAAAACGCATTGTTTGCGTCCATTTTTCCCGAAAACATGCGACGAAATTCTAAATCAGCAACGTGTTTGTCAAAACCCTCAACATCGTTTGCGACAATATCAACCGTGTCTGAATCATCTTCTTCTACCGCCATTTCAAGCAATTCTTCTGCATCGTTCAAACCGCGTGAAAGTTCGACTAAACCATTGACAACAAGTTCTAATTGTCCGCGCTCTTTGCCGAGTTCTTGCGCTTGTTGCGGATTTGACCAAATTGTGGGGTCTTCGAGTTCGCGCAAAACTTCGACTAACCGCTCGCTTTTTGTTTCAAAGTCAAAGATACCTCCGAAGCGCGTCAACGCGGTTTTTCAAATCAGAGAGTTTGTTTTTAATTGGATTGATTTCTTGCATGAGTTTTTAGTGTTAAAAGTGGAAAATAGTTATTTTAGGCATTTTTTATTTGATTATCTTCGATTTACAGTTTGTTCACCTTTTTAAATATCGTTCGATTAAATCTTGCGCCAACAATTCCGCAATCGTCACGTCACATACGCTTTCTAAACCTTTCCATGCGGGAACGCTGTTAATTTCAATTACATTCAATTTGCCTTCGCTGTCTTCAAGAATATCCACGCCTGCATAATCCATTCGTAATAATTTTGTGGCTTGAATCGCTAAGGCAATCATTTCGGCAGTCGGTTCAACACGTTCACAACTTGCACCTTTGGCAACATTATTGAGCCACGATTTACCACGTCGGCGCATTGTGGCAACGACTTCGTCGTTAATGACAAACACGCGATAATCAGAAAAACCCTCGCCCGCGCACGGTATAAAACGCTGTAAATAATAAACGCCGTGACTGCTTGTAAGCCAAGGCAAATCGGTCATTTTTTCAATGCGGCGGATACCTTCGCCTTGCGAACCAAACAGCGGTTTGCTAATCACAAAATGACCTTGTGATAGTTCATTTTTCACCAATTGCAACGCCGTAGTTCTGTCACGCAAAACCCACGTTATGGGCGTTTTTAAACTTGCTTGATGTAATAAAAAACTGGTCATCGCTTTATCAACGCTGCGTTCAATCGCGTGGGCATCGTTATAAACAGGAATGCCCATAATTTTCAAAGCGTGTAAAAAATCCAAATACAACATCACTTCTTCGAGCGAACCACCTGGAACGCCTCGCACGAATGCAGCGACGGGTAATTCCGTTTCAAATTCGGGAATAAAAATCGGAACAGACTGATTTTCAATATTAAAACGGCATTCTGACAACGAAATAAAAACGCTGTCGTAGCCTAATAGTGTAAATGCTTGTTGTAATTGTTTGCCGTGCCAGCCAGCGTCATCAGTGAAAATAGCGATTTTGGGAATAGTCATGAGTTAGGATTCTGCGATAATGTTGTTTGAAATGATAACAAAACTAAGCGTGTTTTGGTGTTTCAACCTATTTTCAACTTAACTTAAATTTAAAAAATGACTGAAATTAAAGACAATTCATTACAAAACTATCTCGATACCTTAGCAAGTAAATCCGCTACACCAGGCGGAGGAAGTGCAGCGGCGTTAATGGGCGCACAAGCTGCCGCGTTAACGAGTATGGTGTGTAATTTAACCATTGGAAAACCTAAATATGCCGAAATTGAAATTGAAATGCAGGCGTTACTCGAAAAATCAGAAGCCTTGCGCGAAGAATTAACGGGAATGATTAAAGCGGATGTAGACGTTTTCAATCGTTTAATGGCGACTTACGGATTACCAAAAGAAACCGACGATGAAAAAGTGGCGCGAAGTGCCGCGATTCAACTCGTTTTAAAAGATGCCACCGAGGTGCCGTTAGCGTGTGCAAAAGCCTGTGCCGAAGTCATTATATTAAGTCGTTGTGCTGCCGAAAAAGGCAGTTCAGCTGTGATTAGCGATGCAGGCGTTGCGGTGATGTCGGGCTATGCGGCGTTAAAAAGTGCGGCGTTGAATGTTTATATCAATGCCGCGAGTTTGAAAGACAGAGACTTTGCAGAAGAAAAAATTGCTGAATTAACGATTATTTTGAATGAAGCCGAAATTGCTAGCCAAGAAATTTACGAATTGGTTAAAAGTCGTTTGTAATGTGACTTTTTCCGCCTGAAAACAGCTGATACGCTGGATTGTTGGTTTCTTCGTGATAACTAAAACCCAGCGCATTTAAACAAGCGTGAAAATCGGCTTGTTGTGCCGCTTCCATTTGCAAACCCATCAGCACTTTGCCAAACGCCGCACCGTGATTGCGATAATGAAACAAACTGATATTCCAACGCCCGCCTAATTCGGTCAAAAAATTAAGCAACGCGCTAGGGCGTTCGGGAAATTCGACGCTGTAAATCAATTCATTTAACTCGCACGGCGCGTGACCGCCAACCATATAGCGAATGTGTTCTTTTGCTAAATCATTCACCGTCATATCGACGACATTAAAACCTTGTGTTTGTAATTGATTGATTAACATGGCTCGATCTTTGACTTCGCCAGAGCTTGAAACACCGACAAAAACTTGCGCGTTTGCCGAATCGAAATAACGATAATTGAATTCGGTGATGTTGCGTCCGTCTAATAATTGACAAAAATGGAGGAAACTTCCTGCCATTTCAGGAATCGTAACGGCTAATAAAATTTCTCGATGTTCACCAACTTGAGCGCGTTCGGCAACATAGCGTAATCGGTCAAAATTGATATTCGCGCCACTGTCGATAGCGACAAATGTTTGATTTTTGACATTTTCGCGTTCGATATATTTTTTCAAACCAGCCGTTGCCAACGCGCCAGCAGGTTCAGCAATTGAGCGGGTATCGTCAAAAATATCTTTAATTGCCGCACAAATTTCGTCGGTTGAAACGGTGATGACTTCATCGACATATTTTTGTGCCAAAACGAAAGGCTCTACACCAATTTGTTTAACCGCCACACCGTCAGCAAATAAACCGACTTGCTCTAATATCACCCGTTCGTCTGCTTTCAAGGCTTGATTTAAACAATCGGAATCTTCGGGTTCAACGCCAATAATTTTAATATCGGGACGCACAAATTTTGCATAAACGGCAATGCCTGCAATCAAGCCGCCACCACCGACGGGAACGAAAATCGCGTCTAATTTTCCCGTTTGCTGGCGCAGAATTTCCATTGCAACCGTCCCCTGCCCTGCAATCACATCTTCATCATCGTAAGGATGCACAAAAACGCGCCCTGATTTTTGGGCTAATTGGTAAGCGTGTGCGTAAGAATCGCTGTAAGAATCCCCAAATAAGACGATTTCCGCGCCCATTGCTTTAACGGATTGCGTTTTGATTTCTGGCGTGGTGGTTGGCATCACGATTAAAGCGTTAATACTCAAACGTTGCGCTGATAATGCGACACCTTGCGCGTGATTTCCTGCCGAGGCGGCAATGACACCACATTTTTTTTCAGATTCACTAAGCAATGCCATTTTGTTGTACGCGCCACGCAATTTGAATGAAAACACCGATTGTAAATCTTCACGTTTTAAGAAAATTTGGTTTTGTGTACGTTGAGAAAGTGTTTTTGCAAAATCTAAAGGCGTTTCAATGGCAACGTCATAAACAGAAGCGCGTAAAATTTTTTCGATATAGCGTAAAGGCATAGTCAAGAATTCACTGATAAATTTAAGAGGTAAAACATTTTTTAAAGACGACCACCGATTTTTGTGCGTGACATCAAATATCGACTTGTTCAGGTTTCAAAAAACTAGCCGCGTATTTTTTAGGAACTTCATGAGCAACAAACGCATCATATAAATCGGGATCAATGTGACCTTCTTCTTTCATTTTTCCTAAAATGAACAAGGCTTCCGAGAGTTTTTTGCCAGGTTTATACGGTCTATCGGAAGCAGTTAGAGCTTCAAAAACGTCAGCAATCGCCATTACGCGAGCTTGAATAGGCATTTCTTCGCGGGTTAAACCTTTTGGATAGCCTTTGCCATCCATACGTTCATGATGTCCAGCCGCATATTCGGTGACACGTTGTAAATGTTTAGGCCATTTAATCGCTTCAAGCATCGAAATCGTGACGCTAACGTGATTGTTAATAATTTTACGTTCGGCTTCTGTCAATGTGCCGCGAGCAATACTGAGATTGTGTAATTCGTTACCAGTCAAAAGTGGTAGCGTTTCACCATTCAATTTCCAAGTGATATTTTGCAAACTGTTTAATCGGTGCAACTTATCATCTGACATAAATTCGCCACCTTTGTTGCAGGTTTTAATGAAATTGAACTCTTCGGTAAGAAAATCGATGTTACTTTTCAAACCGTATTCCAAAATAGCCTCTGGCAAGTCTTGTCCAGCTTTAAGTGCTTCAATTTGACGTTTTAGCATGGCAATTTCAGCATCACGTTTTAATACTTCAAATCGCGCTTCGAGTAAATGAATTCGATCAAAAATGGTTTCTAATTTAGTCGCTTTATCAACAACATATTCGGGTGTTGTGATTTTGCCGCAATCGTGTAAAAGTCCCGCAATTCGCAATTCGTAACGATCATCCTTGGTTAAGGTAAAGTCTTTTAAATAACCCTCTTTCGTATTGTGCGCGGCTTCGGCAATCATCATGGTGAGTTCTGGCACTCGTCGGCAATGCCCACCGTTATAAGGTGATTTTTCATCTAGCGCGTTAGCAATCAACATAATCATCGATTCAAACATATCGCCTAAATCAATAATCAATTGTTGTTTTGTCAGAACGGTGGCAGCTTGGGAAGCAAGCGATTCACAAAAGCGTTGGGAAACGTGATCAAAAGGGATAACGTGTTTATCTTCGGCGTGGAGCGCGTTAATGAGCTGCAACATTCCGACGGTTTCATGTAAATGGTTTTTAAGCGGCGTTGTCAAAAACGAGGTTGAGCGATAATTGTTTTTTTCGTCAAACATTTTGGTACCGCGAAAATCAAAGCCGTCGGTATTGTAAGCATCTGCGATATTGATAGTTTCATCCTTGTGATAAGAATAGCTGACCACATTTTTTAAATTAGGTTCACCATCTTCACCGTATAAAGGAACGACTATTTTCATACCGTCTTTACTGGTTGAATGGCTTTTTAAACTGCTGTTGTGCAAAATTTCGGCTTCAATAATTTTATTATCACGAACCATGTAAATTGTGCCACCGTCTGCATTTGTCAAAGAAATGGCACCCATTAAAATCTTTTCTAATAGTTCAGTCGTATGGTGTTCGGAAGATAAAGCAACACCAATATCCGCCAATTTTTCAAATTGGCTTACAATGTGCTTCATTTCTATATAATGCTGATGATTGATTTCGGTAATATCTGTCATAGCGGCGTGGGATTCTGTTGGTTGATTAGTCATAAGTGTAACTCAGCAAAAAAATGAATATCGATCTGGCTTAATGGTAGCACTGTACATTGATTTTTCACATAATCACTAGAAATAACATAGAACATCATGGTTTCATGATTAAGACGCTTAACAGTATAATTTTTAAAAATTCGTTTTTCTGCCGATTAAATGGCAAATTTGTATCAAAAGTTTTATGCGGGCAGCTACATCCTAATTTGTAGCGGGTCATTTTTAATTACACAGCACACGAGAAAACCATGTTAGTTATTATTGGGTACATATTAGTTTGTAGCGCGTTGATGGGCGGTTATATATGGGGTGGTGGACATCCTTTAATTTTGTTTCAGCCTAATGAATACGTCATTATTGTTGGCGCGGCTGTTGGCGCGTTAATTGTTGGAAATCCTTTGTCATTGGTAAAAGAATCCATTGCAAAAGCCACCGCTACCATAAAGCCTGAACCATACAGCAAAGAATTTTATCTTGAATTGCTGATGTGTTTTTATATGCTGACTAACAAAACCCGCAAAGAAGGTTTGTTGTCATTAGAAGAATTGATTGAAAATCCAGAAAGTAATCCTGCTATTTTCACGGAAAATTTAACGAAAGATCATCATTTACTCGAATTTATTTGTGATAACTTGCGTTTGATTGTAACAGGCGTAGAAGTTCACCAATTGGAAGAGTTGATGGATCAATCAATGGATACGCACCATGAAGACGAACACGCGCCTGTGAAAGTTATTCAAACAATGGCGGATGGTTTGCCCGCATTTGGTATCGTGGCGGCGGTTATGGGTGTTGTACATACAATGGAACTCGTTGGTGCGCCACCTGCTGTAATGGGGAAAGCGATTGCGGCAGCGTTGGTCGGAACATTCATTGGTATTTTGTTAGCATACGGCTTTATCGGTCCTGTCGGCGCGTTAATGTCTACACGTGCAGAAATGTCAGCGAATATTTTTAAATGCGCCCAAAAAGGTTTGTTGTGTTGTGCGAAAGGTGTTTCACCCGCTATGACTGCTGAATATATGCGAGCGATGATTTCATCCGACAAACGTCCAACTTTCCAAGAACTTGATGATTTATTACGCAGTAACAAAGGGTAATCGCAATCATGGCTGAACAACAACAACCGATTATTATTAAAAAAATTAACAAAGGTGGACACGCGCATCACGGTGGCGCGTGGAAACTTGCTTATGCTGACTTTGTAACAGCAATGATGGCGTTTTTTTTATTGATGTGGTTACTCGGTTCAACCGATGAAACTACTCGAAAAGGTATTGCCGAATTTTTTGCTGATCCATACCGTGTTTCAATGGATGGCGGAAAGCAAGTTGCCGAACGAACCTCCATGATAGAAGGTGGTGGTAGCGATTTAGTTTCAACAATGGAAGGACAAGTTCAAAAAGGTTCAAACAGCGAAGAAGAAATCGAAAAAGAAGCCGCTGAAATTGAACAAAAAAAATTGGAAGCCTTAAAAGAAAAAATCCAAGACAAACTTAATGAAACGCCTGAATTGAATGAGTTTAAAGATCAAATCAAACTTGAAATCACCTCCGAAGGTTTGCGGATTTTAATTGTCGATGATCAAAAACGTCCGATGTTTAAACTCGCTAGTCCTCAAACGGAACCCTACGTTAAGGATATTTTACGCGCCCTTGCTCCAGCGGTTAATGAATTGCCTAATCGCGTGAGTTTAAACGGTCATACTGATGCGTTGCCATTGAATCAAAATGGTTACAGTAATTGGGAATTATCAAGCGATAGAGCAAATGCGGCGCGACGTGAATTAGTTGACGGTGGATTAGATGAAGACAAGGTTTTGCGCGTTATCGGCTTGTCTTCGAGTATTCCGTATAGCACTACAACGGATCCCTTGAGTCCCGTTAATCGTCGTATTTCAATTATCGTAATGAACAAGAAAACAGAGCAGCAAATTTTGCAAGGCAGTAGCGCAGAGTAATTTAGTGAGTTTTAGATTCTAAAGGCATTTCGCCCAACTAATTTTGAATTGGTTGGGCATTTTTTTGCCGTTAAATTCCGTAACAACTGCGATAAAGTTCAATCGCGGCTAACTGTTCGGTTTCGCCAGACGCTTTTAAATAAGCCACAATATCACTCAAACTAATAATAGCCGTGACAGGCAAATCAAAACGCTCGGTCACTTCTTGAATTGCAGAAATTTCACCCAAACCCTTTTCTTGCCTATCCAAAGCGATTAAAACGGCAGCAGGTGTCGCATTCGCCGCTTTAATAATTTCAACCGATTCTCGCACAGATGTTCCCGCCGTAATCACATCATCGATAATCAATACACGTCCTTTCAACGGTGCGCCAACTAACAAGCCGCCTTCGCCGTGATCTTTAGCTTCTTTACGATTGAACGCAAACGGCATATCACCGTTGGTCAATTCAGCGTAAGCCATTGCCGTGGCGACAGCTAATGGAATGCCTTTATAGGCAGGACCATAAAAAATATCGACACGAATGCCTGATGCAATAAGAGCTTCGGCGTAGAATTTACCCAATTTTTGCAATTGTGCGCCCGTGTTAAATAAGCCTGTATTGAAAAAATACGGACTAATTCTCCCTGATTTCAATTCAAATTCTCCAAATTTCAACACGCCACAATCGAGTGCGTAACGAATAAAATCTTGCTGATAAGTTTGCATAAGTTAATTTTTCCTTAATGGTTAAAAGAATGTTTTGAGAAGTATCGCAATTTGAATTTTAATCGCGGCTTTAAGTTTCAAACTGTGTTGATAAATAGCGGTGTGTTGAATAATAGCGTGCGCCCAATGCAATACATAGCTGATCATGTGATAAATTTTTGCAACCCAATTGAATGTCAATAATGCGTTTTTTACTAAGTGAAAAATTCGTGCAATCAATAATGTGCCGAACAATTTAACGCCAATTTCAAGCAAAATGCCTTGAATAATTGCACCATGTGCCAATAAAAATAACGCAAATAAATTGAATGGCGTAACGATAATAAGCGGGATTAAAAAAGCCAATAAGGCTTGATTCGGCGTGGCATTCAGAAGCCATGTGTCAAATTTTTTTAAATGCAAAACCCGCGAAAACCATAGTCCAGTAACCGCTAAAATATCCCACAGCCATTCTTCAAAAATGACAATTAACGCGAAAATAGAAAGTAGAAGTTTTTTAATCATTGCAAATCTGGTCTTAACTCACGAAATAGAAGCCAATAAAAAAGGCAGCTTGCGCTGCCTTTTTCAAATCACGATTTGTCGAATTACTTATGATAACTTTTCTTTGATGCGGGCTTTTCTGCCCGTCAAATCGCGTAAATAGTATAATTTTGCACGACGAACAGCACCACGACGTTTAACTTGAATTTCGCTAATCATTGGGCTGTGTGTTTGGAAAAC
>CAZLGN010000066.1:0-9898 GCA_964558865.1 uncultured Methylomagnum sp. | reverse complement strand
TATCTCATTTCAACTCAAACAATCGGGAAATTATTTTTGACTGAGTCCTTATCGACTTGCTCAAAACGCTTATCAACTTGCTCAAAACGTTTTGCCGTTTCGACTTGCATTTGTTCAAACCGCTTATCCATGTCTTCGCGCAACAACACCATTTCATTTCGCAAATCGACATCCAAATGAGTAAAGTGATTCGTCTGAGCTTTCAACATCAAAATCATCATCTGTTCTGGCGCGATTCCTTCTCCACTCGCTACTTTTTCCATTACTTTTTGCGCTTGGTTGTCTAACCAATCGTCAAAAAATTTATCGTCAAACATCCCGCCTCCAAAATTAAAAACTCACCCAAATTTTACCACAACAAAGCACCGTGCCTTTTTCACAAAGGGCGCGGCTTTCGTGTTTTATCGCACCACGTCATTCACAACACAATTCCGTTTTTAATTTCAAGCGTTATTTTTCACGCTTAATTTTGGAAATCGCTACAGCTCTTTTAGAACATGGTTTTCAGCGCAATTTCATCCGCGAAAATTAGCCTATACAAGTACAAATAAGGGAAATGAATTTAAATTTGACCTCCGCCTTAGAGCGACGTGAGCTGTAGAGGATTTTAAAATATGTACTATAATACATGTGTTTATATGCTATAGTACATATACTAAACAGCACGAATTGCGGAGTAAAATTTCATGGCAAAGTTAACGGGAATTGATGACGATACAGAAATTTGGGTAGTAAATGAGAAAAAAGGCGAAGTCGAGTCATTAGATGGTTTTTTTGTGTATCATGCAAACAGACCCAAACTTAAAAACAAGGACTTCTTTTTTATGTTTCAAAGTGAGCATTTAACAAAATTAGCTTTTAATGAAAACTTACAAGGGAGCGATTTGCGTCTATTACTTTTTCTATTTGGTTACTTAGATTTTGAAAATTACATCAGCATTACACAAAAGGAAATTGTGGTGATTGCCAAAACAGGACAGGCAAACATTAGCAAGTCGTTAAAACGCCTTGAAGAACAAGGCGTACTCACCAAAGAAAAAAAAGGCAATCGTAACGTGTACCGCCTCAACCCAAGTTACGCTTGGAAAGGCAAAATCAGCGAATTCCAAAAAGACGAAAAAGAACGCAAACAACAGGCAATCAGCCAAGCGAAAATTATTCAACTCAAACAAAAAATGGCGGCTGCTGAAACACCTAAAATCGTTCCCGAAGACGAACCCAAAATCGCGCCCGAAGACGAACCCCAAAACCCTTCAGATTGAGTTCAATAACAAAAAAACCGCCGTTTAGCACAAGCTAGACGGCGGCCTTTTCTTACAGCTTCAAGCAAAGCAGGTCAAAACACAACCCGCTTTACACGATTACATCTGAACTTACGCGATAAATGCAAAGTTAGCATAATCACCTGCTGAAATTGCTGCATCACCCGTGATTTGAATCAAATTTGTGATAACCAAACTACCAGAAGCAATTGCACCTGCTGAAACTGCAGTTATGTTATATGCAGAAGCGACATAAGCGTTTGTTCCATTACTATACGTAACCAAGAAAGCGTCACCAGCATCAAGCGTTACAGCAGATAAAGCTGAACCGCCGCCCGTTTCAAGAGCTGTTTCAAGAGCTGATGTAGATGCAACGGTTCCAATCATTACTAACATATTTTTAGCAGTCGCAGGAGCAGGTGTACCAACAGTAATTTCCTGATTTACTATTGTGCCTGCATTGACGGAAACACCCGTTGATATGACCGAGAAATCAGCTGCACTAGAATAAATGCCGCTTGTCCCAGCAGTTTCTAATGCAGACAAGTCAAATTGAAGAATGTCTACAGCCGTTGTGAAAGTGCTATTCACAGTATCAGCTTCTGTACCAACATTAGAGTAATTCAAAATGATTTTATCGATATTACCTGCGGCAGCCAATGTAATAGCATCAACACCCGCACCACCTGTGATAGAACCACCAGCAGCAGCACCAGTGATGGTATCAATAGCAGAACCACCAGTGATGTCGGCATTACCTGTTGCAGTAGGACCCGTTAATGTTGTTGCAGTTGAGAATTCACTAACGTCGATGCTGTTACCTGTTGCAGAAGTAACAAGTGACAAATCAACAGTTGTAATACCTGCTGTTGCTGCAGTGCTATCTAAAGCAATTGTAACCGCTGCGCTGTTGGCAACTGGTTTAATTGTTTCAACTGTCGCAATTCTTGACCAAGAGTCAGATGCTGCAATGGCGAAAGCTGTGCCAGTTGTACCAACAGAAAGAATGTCAGTACCATCACCACCTGTGATGCTATCAACGGCAGCACTTGATGTGAACAAGTCGGCTGTTAACAAATAAGTCAATGTATCAGCATCTGCACCGCCATCAATGGTATCTGCACCAGAACCACCAGTGATACTATCCGCCCCAGAACCACCAGTGATACTATCAGCACCCGCGCCGCCATCAATGGTATCAGCATCAGCCCCACCACTAATGGTATCAGCACCTGCACCACCCGTAATTGAATCGGAATTTGCACCACCTGTGACGCTTGCAACACCGAATGATGCTAACACGGTAGACAAGTTTAGTGTGTCTGCGTCATCTGAAGTATCAGAAATAGTGATATTCAATGTGCCAGCCGCTGTGTAAGCGGTGCTGATAAGGTCTTGATCACCACCTGAGTTCCAATCTGTAATAACATCCGTTGATGTATCCGCAGCTGTCAATACAAACGTATCAATACCTGCGCCACCTGTCATACTATCAGCACCTAAACCACCAGTGATGCTATCAGCACCAGAACCACCCAGAATAGTATCAGCACCTGAGCCACCATCAATCGTATCAGAACCAGTACCGCCTGTGATGCTGTCTGCGCCTGAACTACCCGTGATACTTTCCGTTGCACCCGATACACTAACAGAAATTGTGAAGCCATCGGTTTGCGTCGATAAATCAACCACAAGACTTGCCGTGTCAATAGTGACGTATTCAACCGTTGTTAAATTTGCATCTGCCGCAAATGAAGCGGTAGCTGTAATGGATAATGTATCGTTTCCATCGCCACCAATTACGGTATCGGTTGAATCGCTGAAAGTAATCTTGTCGTTACCCGCACCCGCATCGATGCTGTCATTTCCTGTGCCGCCTGTGATGCTGTCCGCGCCTGAACCACCAGTGATACTATCGTTCCCTGCGCCGCCAACAATCGAATCAGCACTTAAACTACCAATAATTGTGTCGGCACTAGCACCACCTGTAATCGTTACAGCTGATTTTCCCGCCGTAATAAGTGTCGCTATACTTGCTCCAGCCACGGTTCCAGAGGTTTCAATACCTGCCGCAGTTGTACCACCTGTCATAGTCACAAAACCTTTTGTGTCACGAATCCATGAAATGGCATCCGTGTTTGATGCCACCATTTTAGCAACTTGTGTTTGTGTGAAAGATTCAAGTTGTCCTAAATCAGTTGTTGATAACGCAGCTAGTTGTTGCGACGTAATACCGACAACAGCTGCTGTTGTTAAAACAGGAATTGCACCACTTGAAATGCCAGCTGTTAAACCTTTAAAAGCAGCGGCTTTTATTGCCCCAATTTGATCAGCGGTTAAGGCATCAGCGTAAGTAGATGTAATAGTAGCAAGTTGCGCTGAAGTCAGTGCAACCGCTTGATCACCTGTTATCGATGCAATATCGGTATCATCAAACGTCGAGATATTAAGACTTGGAATTGCTTTGACATCTAATGCCGCAATTGCGCCTGTTGAACCATTGGTTAATGACGCAGCGTTAGCTGACCACTTCGCAATAACAGCTCCTTTCAACCCAACCGCCGCATCAGCAGTAATCGCTGCAATTTGACTAACCGTCATTGAAACGGATTGTGTTGGTTTGAGTGCTAATAATTGTTCGGCTGTTGCAGAGACAATTACCGAAGTTGTTAATGCTGCAACCGCAGCAGGTGTCAATGCGGCAACTGAAACAGGTAGCATTGCAGCAAAATCTTCCGCTTCTAACGAGGCAATTTGCGTGGCAGTTAACACTTTCGTTAGGGCAGGTGATAAAACCGCAACTTGGTCGGCTGTTAAAGCAGCCACTTGATTTGAACTACCAGAGGTTGGATCTAATCCGAGGATATTTTTGACGGTCAAATTTGAAATTGCCAAAGGATCAAGTGCGCTAATGGCAGTTGGCGTTAAGGCTTTAACTTGTCCAGAAGTGAATGATTTCAATGCTGCAGGAGTTAGCAACGCTGCGCTGTCTGCATCAAGCAAGGCAATTTGAGCCGTTGCAAGTAGACCAAATTGCGCGGGTTTTAGTGCTTCCAATTGACCATCGCCTGTTAGATAGGAAATTTGCAAACTGCTGGCATTGTTTTTATTGAAGCCTGCCATAGCAGCAGGACTGATTGCGGCAATGCTCTCGGCACTGAAATAGCCAATTTGTACGGCTTTCAACGCGCCAATTTGTCCAGATGTCAATGAGGGGATTTGATCAACGGTTAAAGCCTGCAAACTTGTCGCACTCAATGCAGAAAGAGTTTTAGGTGGCACAGCGGCAAGCAAACTGCCGTCTAATGTTGATAAAACGCCTGTGTCTAATGCCATAAATGTTTTAGACGGTAAAACCTGCATTTGCGCTGTTGTTAAAGCAACGGCTTGATCTTCGCTCAAACCTGCGATTTGTTTGGTTCCCAATCCCATAATTTGCGAAGCTGTCAACGCACTAACTTGTGTTGGTGTGAGCAAAGCAAACGCATCGGCTGTCAATGCTTTGATGCTCAAGCCTGCAAGTCCGCCTGGTACTTTTGCAGTACCTGTTGAAAATGCGCCGATGTGATCACTGTCTAAAACCGCAATCTGTTTAGAAGTAAAAGCTGCCACTTGTGAAGAGGTTAATGCCGCCATTTGATCTAAACCCAAACCGTTCACTTGGTCAGTGGTCAACATCGCCACGGGCAACGCTGACAATGCGGTTTTAATAGAAATACCCGTTAGCGCGTCAGACGGAATATATTTAAAGATACCGTTCAACAATGGCAGGGTTTTTGCTGTTAATGTGGCTAAATGCTCGACGGTTAAACCGTCAGCGTGTGTTTTGGTTAACGCCGCGAAATCCGCCGTGGTAAATTTTGCAAAAATTGCAGGTGTGACTTCGGAAATATCGGTTTTCGTGGTCATTACGAACTTTGTTGCTGTTGTTGTTGCCATTTTTAAATCCTCAAAAGTTTAAGAAATGATTCTGTTATAAGTCTAACTTGGCTTAAAAATTATTAAGCTGGTCGTCCATTTAGCGGCACAAAAATGGCGAAGTAAAATTTAAATTTCATAAAAACAAAAAAAGGTGCGTGCGATAGAATCACACGCACCTTAAATTTTTGCTGCCGCTTACAAGGCAAGCGTTGTGCGTTAACTCACCACATCGGTTGCTGAAATGCCTGTTAAGGCAGTAACTCCCGTTAATTCAATGACATTTGTTATACCTGAACCGTCGGCATCGGTAACCAAATAGGCTTTGCTTCCCGTAATACCGACAAAATAATCAATCGTGCCATTTAATTTTGTATCCGCCGCTGTCAACAAATTCGACAAGGCTGCAAATGTAGACGAATCCTCAAGATAATTGCCTGATTCAGTAACATTTGAAGTGGTGGTTGCAACAACCGCCGTCATGGTAAGAGCGGGAGAATTAGCACCCGCTTCCGTTGCGGTTGCTACGGCTGTAAATGCGGTTCCTGCTGTATTTGCCGTCAACGTGATAATGCCTGAAGCGGGTGTTGCTGAAGCCGCCGTCACCGTCACACCGCTAATGGCGTTAATTTTTGTAACCACATCTGATGTCGTTGTCGCTAGGTCTGTCGCCGCCGTGGCTGTTGAAGAGCTACCGCCAATCCCTGAGACGACAATCGTATCGCCCGCGCTGTAATTCGCTAAAGTGATGGTGCTTACTTGAGTAACCGCTGTACTTGCCACACCCGCTGCACCCAAACTAAT
The DNA here is from genome assembly GCA_964558865.1 of uncultured Methylomagnum sp. GTDB lineage: Bacteria > Pseudomonadota > Gammaproteobacteria > Methylococcales > Methylomonadaceae > UBA10906. Next base: position 3,914 of record CAZLGN010000066.1, on the reverse strand, counting down.
CGTATCCGTAGCGGTTGTGAAATCGGTAATGTAATCGGTAATCGCGCTAGCCGTTGTGGCAACATCGGTCGTCGATAAAACAAATTTATCAGAACCCGCACCACCTGTAATGGTATCAACCCCTGTGCCAGCGGAAATGGTGTCAGCACCCGAACCGCCAACTAAACTGTCTGTGGCAGTTGTGCCAATAATGCTATCAGCTCCCGTACCACCTGTAATTGTATGACCTAATGCACCGCTTGCCGTAATCGTCAAACCTTCACTTTGCTTGCTCAAATCCACCGCCAATGCGGTTGCGCTTGTGACAGTAATAAATTCAACATTTAAAAGGTTCGCATCCGCATCATTTGTTGTAGCAAAAGCGGTCGTTATAGCCAAGGTATCGTTACCGTCACCACCATCGATGGTATCGGTAGTTTCAGTGAATGTAATCGTGTCATTTCCTGCATTGGTTGAAATTTTATCGCTTCCAGAACCACCTGAAATAGAGTCCGCTTTATCACCACTCACAATCGTGTCGTTGCCCGTTCCGCCTGTAATCGTAACCGAATCTTTACCAGCAGTAATTGCTGTTGCATCGGTTGCCGTACTAACCACCGTTGTTGAAGTTTCAATCCCCGCCGCAGTTGCACTGCCGCCTGTCAAAGTGGTGTAGCCTTTTTTCAAATACAGCCAATCAGAAGAATCACCATTTGTTAGTAACGCCGCTGTTTGTGTCTGCGTAAGAGCTTCTAATTGTGTCGTTGATAACGCCGCTAATTGTGCTGTGGTTATTTGTTTTATTGCGTCCACCGTTAAAGAAGGCAATGCAGTCGAGGTAAAACCTTTAAATACTTTTGCTGGCATTGCAGCAATTTGTCCTGCGGTAAATGCCGCCGCTTGCGTGCCTGAAAGCCCACCAATTTGAATGGTTGTAGCATTTAAAAAGGGAATAGCATTATCTGCATCCAACGCTGCAATATCAGTCGTATCAAATTTAGTGATATTCAAATTTTTCAACGCGGTTGAACTTAATGCCGCAATTGCCGCCGTTATTAAACTGGTTGTTTGATCTGCCGTCCATTCTTTTACCGCAACGGCGGTTAAACCAGGCGCGTTGTCAGCGGTTAATGCTGCAATTTGTCCCGTCGTTAAAACTTTTGCCTGAGTATTTTTCAATGCGGCAATTTGCTCAGGAAGTGCCGCGCCTAAAACCGCCGTTTTAATCGACGGTACATTCGCAGGCAAAATCGCCGCAAGCGTGCTTGGTTGCAATGCAACAAAATCTTCACTTTCAAAGGCGGCAACTTGCGTCGCTGTTAAGGCTTTTCCGTGTACGGCTGTTAGAGCGGCAGCTTGCTCTGAGCTTAATGCGATGATTTGTGTTGTCTCTAAACCAGCAAAATTTTTCGAGGTCAAACCTGCAATTGCCGCTGGTTCAATTGCCGCTAGCACCGTCGGTGTAATGGCTTTTACTTGTAGTGATGATAATGCACCCATTGCCGCAGATGTCAGTAAATTGGCACTGTCCGCGTTAATCGCGTTAATTTGCGTTGTGCTAAGTAAGCCAAGTTGTGTAGGACTTAATACGGCTAATTCTTCCGCTGTTAAATCTGTAATCGTTAAGCCAGCGATATTGGTTTTATTAAAACCCGAAATGGCTTTAATGTTCAATGCGGCAATATCTTCAGCATCGATTGCCGCTACTTTTGTCGAAGTTAACGAGGCAATTTGTTCAGAGCTAATCAACGGTGCTTGATCGGGAGTAATCGCTTGCAATTGTGATTCGGTCAGTGCGCCAAACGTTTTAGGAAGCAACGCCGCCAAAAATTTCGGTGCCAGCACTGCAATCGCATCATTGCTTAAACTTGGCAAACTTTTACTACTAAAATTTGAGGCTTGCACGGTAGTGAAAGCGAGTGCTTGGTCACTTGAAAACTCTGCAGTTTGCGCTGATGTTAAGTTAATAATTTGGGTTGCAGACAACGCGGGGATTTGCATTGGCGTGATAAGCGATATGACTTTGGGGTCTAAATTTTTTATTTGAATCGCCCCCAAAGGACTCGGTGCTTTTGCCGTTCCTTTGATTGAAAACGCGGCAAAATGCTCTTCATCCAAACCTAATAATTGCACTTTATTCAAAACACTTGTTTGTGCGTTGGTCAATGCGTTGATTTGCGCGGTGGTTAATCCATTTAATTGGTCAACCGTTAATTGTGTAACAGGCAAACTTGGAATCGACTTGACAGAAATACCCACGAATGCTTCTGGAGGAATACTTTTTATTTGCGGCAAAGTTGGAAGTAATTTTGGAACAACTTTTCCTAATTGATCAGCATTTAAACCTTCCGCTTGCGTTTTTGATAACAAAGCAAATTCCTTGCTAGTAAATTTTGCAATTTGTGCAGGCGTTACTTCTGAAATTTCAGTTGTTGCTGAGAATACAAATTTTGGTGTGATGGCCATGTTGTTTGTCCTAAAAAAGAAAATTAAGTAGTAAAAACACTTGTCTGAATTTTACTACACAGTAAATGTGGAAACTGTGACGAAGTTCGCAATATGTTTTCTTAGGCAATTACGGTGCCAGCGTTTTTGTCTAGTGTTTCCACATTTAACGGTACAATGTTGTTATTCTTTAAATTAAATTTAACTTTTTAACAATGAAATACCATGACTTACGAGACTTTATTGAACAATTGGATAAACAGGGCGAACTTAAACGCACCAATTATCAAGCCGACCCGTATTTGGAAATCACGGAGATATGTGACCGAACTTTAAAGGCACAAGGGCAAGCGATTCTTTTTGAACGCCCAAAAGGTTACAACGTGCCTTTGCTCGGTAATTTATTTGGCACGCCACGCCGCGTTGCAATGGGAATGGGCGCGGATTCTGTGACGGCATTACGCGAAATTGGAAAACTCCTCGCTTATTTAAAAGAACCCGAACCGCCCAAAGGTTTTCGTGATGCGATGGAAAAAATCCCTGTATTTAAGCAAGTGTTGAATATGGCACCCAAAATGGTAAAAAATCCGCCTTGCCAAGAAAACGTGTTGCGCGGTGATGAAATTGATTTAGGGCGTTATCCGATTCAACATTGTTGGCCCGATGATGTGGCACCGCTAATTACTTGGGCATTGGTGATTACCAAGGGGCCAAATAAAGAACGCCAAAATATGGGCGTTTATCGTCAACAAGTTATCGGGAAAAACAAAACCATTATGCGTTGGCTAGCGCACCGTGGTGGCGCGTTGGATTTTAAAGAATGGCAAGACGTGCATCCGAATCAGCCATTTCCCGTAACTGTCGTGTTGGGTGCTGATCCTGCGACAATTTTAGCCGCCGTTACGCCTGTTCCCGATTCGCTTTCAGAGTATGCGTTTGCGGGTTTATTGCGCGACAGCAAAACCGAATTGGCGAATTGTTTGAGTAATAATTTACAAGTTCCCGCTAGCGCAGAAATTGTGTTAGAAGGCTTTATTTATCCAAATGAAACCGCGCCAGAAGGACCTTTTGGCGACCATACGGGATATTACAATGAAGTCAGCGACTTTCCTGTTTTCACGATTGAAACGATTACCGAGCGTAATAATCCCATTTATCACAGCACTTACACTGGCAGACCACCCGATGAACCTGCCATTTTAGGTGTGGCATTGAACGAAGTTTTTATTCCGATTTTACAAAAACAATTCCCCGAAATTGTGGATTTTTATTTGCCGCCCGAAGGTTGTTCGTATCGCATGGCGGTAATTTCAATGAAAAAACAATATGCAGGTCACGCCAAACGGGTGATGCTTGGAACGTGGTCATTTTTGCGCCAATTTATGTACACCAAATTTGTGATTGTGGTGGACGATGATATTAACGTCCGCGATTGGCAAGACGTGATTTGGGCAATTACCACTCGAATGGATCCCGCGCGTGATTTGACG